>NZ_JBYSZI010000026.1:14813-87629 GCF_058787075.1 Cupriavidus sp. FW305-46 | reverse complement strand
GGGGGGGGGGGGCGGTCGCCAGCCTGGCTGGCGTCGGAATCATGGTTGGATTGCATCAAGACTGGTTTTTTGCTGAAGGTGACGGCGAATGCCGACACGCCGAGGCGCTCATTCAATCCCAAGCCGGCGCAATCCGCAACTGCGCCGTGCGATTCTCGCATTCTGCGCGCCGCCGTCTACTATCGATAGGCCGCGCGGCGGCAACCGGGAAGATGCGCCGGGGCAGGCGCGGGTCCAGACGGGGAGGGAGCATGGCGATTTCGCAATCGGAGGCAATGGCCCCGGATGAGGACACCGGCGCGGAGGCCGGCGGCGCCCTGGAGGCGCCGTATTCCACGCTGGAGTCACGCTGGCACCAGATGTTCCCGCAGCTCGGCGCCGAAGACATGGCGCGCGTGCGCCGCTTTGGCACGCCGCAGAGCTGGAGCGCGGGCGAGAAGCTCTTTGCCATCGGCGATACGGGCCGGGGCATGTACCTGATCGGCAGCGGCCGCGTGCGCCTGATGCGGCGCGACGGCCTGGGCCGCGAGCACCAGATCACCGAGCAGGGCGCCGGCCACTTCCTGGCCGAGGTCGGCACGCTCAGCGGCCGCCCGGCGCTGGTCGACGGCGTGGCCGTGACCGATACCCAGGGCTATGTGATCACGCCAGAGCGGTTGCGCGCCCTGCTGGTGGCCGAGGCCGAACTGGGCGAGCGCATCATGCGCGCGCTGATCCTGCGCCGCGTGGGGCTGATCGAATTCGGCAGCGGGCCGGTGCTGGTCGGCCATGGCACAGAACCGCAGCTGGTGGCACTGCAGGCCTTCCTGCGGCGCAACGGCTACCCGCATACGGTCATCGACATCGACGCGGAACGCGACTGCTCATTGCTGCTCGACTACGCCAACGCGCCCGCCAGCGACTTCCCGCTGGTGATCTGCGCCGACGGCCGCGTGCTGCGCGCGCCGGACGAAGGGCAGCTGGCTTCGTGCCTGGGGCTGTTGCCGGAGTTCGATCCGGCCCATGTCTATGACGTGGTGGTGGTCGGTGCCGGGCCGGCAGGGCTGGCCACGGCCGTGTATGCCGCTTCCGAAGGCTTGTCGGTGGCGGTGATCGATTGCCGCTCGCCGGGCGGGCAGGCGGGCGCGAGTGCGCGCATCGAGAACTATCTTGGCTTTCCCACCGGCATCTCCGGGCAGGCGCTTGCCGGGCGCGCGTTCGTGCAGGCGCTGAAGTTCGGCGCGCATATCGCCATCCCGCTGGAGGTCAAGGCATTGCATTGCGGCGCGGACCCGATCCGGCTGGAGCTGGCCGATGGCCGCATGATCCCGACCCACACCGTGGTGATTGCCACCGGCGCGCAGTACCGGCGCCCGGACATCGCCGCGCTGGAGCACTTTGAAGGGCGTGGCGTGTACTACTGGGCTTCGCCGGTGGAGGCCAAGCTGTGCAAGAACGAGCCGGCAATGCTGGTGGGCGGCGGCAATTCGGCCGGGCAGGCAGCGGTCTACCTGGCCTCGCACGCGGCGCACGTGCATATGCTGGTGCGCGGGCCGGGGCTGGCCGCCACCATGTCGCGCTACCTGATCGACCGCATCGGTTCGCTGCCCAATATCACGCTGCACACGCACGCGCAGATCAGCGCGCTGGCGGGGGAAGGATGGCTCAGCTCGGTGCGCTACGAATGCCGCGCGGAAAGCCCGGCCCCGGTCACGATGGACGTGCGGCACCTGTTCCTGTTCATCGGCGCCGATCCCAATGCGTCGTGGCTGCGCACCTGCAACGTCGAGGTCGATGACAAGGGCTTCGTGCGCACCGGCGGCGGCGAGCTGGGCTGCGCGTCGGCGGTGCCGTATCCGCTGCAGACCAGCGTGCCGGGCGTGTTCGCCATCGGCGACGTGCGGGCGGGCTCGACCAAGCGGGTCGCCGCGGCGGTGGGTGAGGGCGCGGCCGTGGTGGCGCAGATCCACGACTACCTGGCTCGGGTGCAGGCAGCCGTGGCGCGCTGAGCGCGGGCCACTCAGGCCTGCGCCTCGCGCTCCAGCAGTTCGCGCTTGCGCGCCACGCCCCAGCGGTAGCCCGACAGGTTGCCGTCGCTGCGCACCACGCGATGGCAGGGAATGGCCACCGCCAGGTGGTTGGCGGCGCAGGCCTGTGCCACCGCGCGCACCGCACGCGGCGCGCCGATGCGCGCGGCAATCTCGGCATAGCTGGCGGTGCTGCCCGCGGGGATCTCTTGCAGGGCCTGCCATACACGCTGCTGGAACGCGGTGCCGCGCACGTCCAGCGGCAGCGCCAGGCCGATCGAAGGTGCCTCGATAAAGCCCACCACTTGGGCCACCAGTTGCTCGAACTGCGCATCGCCGCCGATCAGGTTGGCGCGCGGGAACTGGTCCTGCAGGTCCTGCAGCAGCGTCTGCGGATCCTCGCCCAGCAGGATCGCGCAGACACCGCGCTCGCTCTGGGCCACCAGGATCGCGCCCAGCGAGCACTGGCCGATGGCAAAGCGGATATCGGTGTCGGCCCCGCCCGCGCGGTAGCGCGACGGGGTCATGCCCAGCACTGCGTCCGAGGTCTCGTAGAAGCGGCTGTTGGAGCCGAAGCCGGCGTCGTAGATCGCCTCCGTCACTGAGTCGCTGGTGCCGAGTTGCCCGCGCAGCTTCCTGGCGCGGTGCGCGGCGGCGTAGGCGCGCGGTGTCAGGCCGGTGGCAGCCTTGAACAGGCGGTGGAAATGATAGGGGCTGACGCCCGCCGCACTGGCCAGTTCGGGCAGCGTGGGCAGGGTGTCGGCGGCCTCGATGCGGCGGCAGGCGTCGGCCACGATGGCCGCGTGCCGGGCCGCCAGCGCAGGCGCGGCGGCACGGCGGCTGGGCCGGTAGCCGGCGGCTTCGGCCGCGGCGGCGTTATCGAAGAACTCGACATTGGCCGGATGCGGCAGGCGCGACGGGCTGCTCGGCAGGCAGTACACGCCGGTGGTCTTGACCGCATAGACAAAGGCACCGTCGGCGCCCGGATCGCGCGCCAGCACGCGGGCCCAGCGCGGGTCGCGTTCGATGGTGCTGGCTTCCGGTTGCTGTGTGGGACGGGCCATGGGATACCTCACGTGGCGTCGTGGAAGATGATGCCCAGCGTGTAGCGCTGGCCCGCGTGCAGCCGGCTGACGCCATGCCGCAGGTTCACGCGGTAGCTGCCGCGGCTGCCCTGCACCGGGCGCTGGCTGACGGCAAAGACCACGGCATCGCCCTGGTGCAGCGTCACCACCTCGGCTCGCGACTGCATGCGCGGCCGCTGCTCGGTCATCACGAACTCGCCGCCGGTAAAGTCGCGGCCCGGCTCGGACAGCAGGATGGCGACCTGCAGCGGGAATACGTGCTCGCCATACAGGTCCTGGTGCAGGCAGTTGTAGTCGCCGGGGCCGTAGCGCAGCAGCAGGGGCGTCGGGCGCAACTGGCCGGCGTCGTGGCAGCGGGCAAGATAGTCGGCGTGCGCGGCGGGATAACGGACATCGATGCCCATGGCGGCGTTCCAGCGGTTGGCCACCGGCACCAGGTGCGGATACAGCGCCGTGCGCAATGCGGCCACGGTGTCGGGCAGCGGGTAGCGGAAGTACTTGTACTCGCCCTGGCCAAAGCCGTGCTGGCGCATCTCGATGCGAGAGCGGTACAACGCGTCCTGCGCATAGCCGGCGGCAAGCGCGTCGCATTCGGCTGCCGACAGCAGCCCGCGGATCGCGGCGCAGCCATAGTCGTCGAGCTCGCGTGCAATGGCCGCCCAGTCGGTGCCATCGACGCGGGTGGCGATATCGGCTTCGTGCCCATGCCCCCGCGCCGTGCCGCGCGCTGGCGGTATTGGCCGGCGCGGCCCTGCCACGGCCATTTCGGGGCGTTGTATCTGGCTGATGCTCACCGCGGGTCTCCTGTCTCTTGCTTGCATGGTGCCAACTTTAGGCCGCCCGCGTGCGCCTCGCACTCCGGGTCTTGCTTTTGAATTCTGCCCGGTATCTGCCTTGACAAGACAGATCTGTCTACCAATAATGAGACAGGTCTGTATCATATCGAGCAGGCTGTTCTTCCTACCTGATTCACCCTGTTTCCGCCAAGGAGCCTCCGCATGTCCGCACAAGCCGAAATCCGTCCGCCGTTGCCCCCATTCACCCTTGAATCCGCCATCGCCAAGGTCCGTGCCGCCGAGGATGGCTGGAACAGCCGCGACCCCGAGCGCGTGGCGCTGGCCTATACCGTCGACAGCGCCTGGCGCAACCGAGCGGAATTCGTCAATGGCCGCGCCGACATCGTCGCCTTCCTGCAGCGCAAGTGGCAGAAGGAGTTGGATTACCGGCTGATCAAGGAGCTATGGGCGCACGACGGCAACCGCATCGCCGTGCGCTTTGCCTATGAATGGCACGACGATTCCGGCAACTGGTACCGGTCATACGGCAATGAGAACTGGGAGTTCGATGAGGCGGGGCTGATGCGCAGGCGCTTTGCCTGCATCAACGATGCGCCGATCAAGGCGGCGGACCGCAAGTTCCACTGGACCCTGGGCCGGCGGCCGGATGAGCATGCGGGGTTGAGTGAACTGGGGTTGTGACGGTTGTTCGGGTATCAGTTTGAACGCTGACGCTCGAACTGCTTGAGGCTGCTCCCCTCTCCCGCGCGCGGGAGGGGAGCACACAAGCGATGAGGGAACGCCTTACTGCATCTTGTCCAGGTTCCCGATCCGCACCAGCATCTCGGTGAACATCTGCATATCCAGGTTCAGGTCGGCCACTTCCTTGTACTCGCGCGCGTTGTGCGCGGTGTATTTCTTGCCCGGCATGGCCGGCCCGAAGTTGATGGCATTGGGCATCAGCTTGGCGGTGGTGCTGCCGGCGGTGGAAACCGGCTTGGCTTCCAGCCCGGTGGTATCGCCAAAGATATTCAGCAGCGTGGACAGCCACGCGCCCTTGGGATCGCGCGCCATCCAGTTGCCCTGGTCGTACTTGATCTCGACCGGGCCATGGGTGGCGGCCCAGCCGAAGATGCGCTTGGTGATCTTGCCGCCCAGCTCGTCCGGCGTGCGGCCGCGTGGCATGCGCACGTTGGTGACCACGTCGACATATTCGCCGCGCTCGCGCACCAGCGTGGGCGACATGGTCAGCGGGCCCATGAACGGGTCGCGGTAGGCCACCTCCATCCTGGTGCCAAGGTAATCCAGCCCGTACAGGTCGTTCAGGTAGCGGACCGCGTTCAGGTAGTGGTTCTCGGCAAATTGCACGCCGCTGGCCTGCAGGAACAGCGCCAGCCGCGGCAGCGGGTTGACCCCTTCCTCAGGGCGCGATCCGTGCGCCGAGGCGCCGGTGACTTTCACTTCCACGTCGTTGCCGGCGCGCTTCACGTCGATGGAGAACTTGCCGCGCGGGGTGTGGCGGCGCAGGAATTCAGCGCGTGCCTGTTCCAGCGTGGCAGCCACGGCGGCAGCATCGCCACCGGCAATGCGCGCGGTGGCGGTCTCGGGGATGGCATTGGCCGAGGCCGCGCCGCGCATGGCAACGATGGCTGGTCCCTTCTGGTCGGACTTGCCTTGCGCGCTCTTGTCGTCCGCCGATTTGATGCCGAAGGAAACGGTCAGCGTGCCCGCGCCTTTTTCCGCCACCACCGCGGGGTATTTGCTGTCGAGCACGACGTTGTACTCGGGCAGGGTGGTGTGCTGGCGGTAGTATTTCATGCCGTCGCCGCCGGTTTCCTCGGTGGTCTCGATCATCAGGCGGATGGTGCGCTCGAGCGGCACGCCGCTTTCCTTGACGGTCTTCATGGCATACATGACCGCGGCGATCGAGCCCTTGTCGTCGATGGTGCCGCGCCCGTACAGCGTGTCGCCCACGCGCGTCATGCGGAACGGATCCAGCTTGGTGCCGTCCTCCAGCACCCATTCCTCGGCCACCGCGGGCACCACGTCGGCGTGGGTCAGGATGCCGAAGGTATCCTTGCCGCCGCCGGGCAGCGTGACCTCGAAGACCCGGTTGTCGACATTGCGGTAGGCCAGCCCGAAGTCGCGCGCCATGGCCTCGATCATCTTGCCGAACTCGATGATGGCGGGGCTCTCGTGCTGCGGGATTTTCTCGTCGCGCACGGTACGCAGCGCCACCATCCTGCCGATGGCGTCGATCACCGCGGCCTCGTTGCGGACGCGGTTGTAGACGCCCAGCAGGCGGCCGATATTGACCAGGTTGTCGCCGGCCAGCGGCGACCGGGCCTGCCACGCCGCCACGGCCGGCGCGACGGAAGGCTCGGCCCTGGCGGCGGCGGCCATGAATGCCTGCAGGTCGGCCTGGGCCGCCGTTCGGGTGCCGGAGACCAGCGCATCCAGGGCCGGCTTCTTCAGGGTTTGCGCCTGCGTGGGGTGCGCCAGCATCAGCGACAGCGCGAGCATCGGGGCCCATCGGCAGAGAGACGGCAGGCGGCAATATCGGGTCATTGCGGACAAAACGGGAGTCTGAGTGGATGCCGCATGATAGGGCACTCGCCGGTACTTGCTGGAAAAAATATGCTTTTGCGTGCGCGCGGATGAGGTGCAATGGCCGGCGCAATAGGGAATGGCTATGCAGTATCAATAGCGTGAGACAATCGCCGTGGTTAAAACGATGAATTGTACAAATCACATCCCGGTCGACAGAATGGGGCCTTCGCTGCAACCCGCAGCCGAAACCAACCCGATCCGGACCAAGGAGTGAACTGATGCTGCAATCCCGTGAAGGCCAACGCGTTCCCAATGTCGCTTTCCGCATGCGTGAAGACAACGAGTGGAAGACCGTCACCACCGGCGAGCTGTTCAACGGCAGGACCGTGGTCGTGTTCTCGCTGCCGGGCGCCTTCACGCCGACCTGCTCGTCGACCCACCTGCCGCGCTACAACGAGCTGGCGCCGGTGTTCGCGAAGCACGGCGTGGACGACATCCTGTGCGTGTCCGTCAACGACACCTTCGTGATGAACGAATGGGCCAAGGACCAGGAGTCCGAGAACATCACCATGATCCCCGACGGCAACGGTGAATTCACCGAAGGCATGGGCATGCTGGTGGACAAGGCCGACCTGGGCTTCGGCAAGCGCAGCTGGCGCTATGCGATGCTGGTCAAGGACGGCGTGGTGCAGAAGATGTTCATCGAGCCGCAAGAGCCGGGCGACCCGTTCAAGGTGTCCGACGCCGACACCATGCTGGCCCACATCGCGCCGGACGCGCGCAAGCCGGACCAGGTGGTGGTGTTCTCCAAGGTCGGCTGCTCGTTCTGCGCCAAGGCCAAGCAACTGCTGCACGACAACGGCTTCGACTATATCGACGTGCCGCTGGACAACAAGGTGCGCGGCAAGGTGCTGGGCGCCGTGTCGGGCGAGATGACCGCACCGCAGGTCTTTATCAACGGCAAGCTCATCGGCGGCGCCGAGGCGCTGCAGCAGTACCTGGGCAAGTAAGCGGATTCCCCCTTCATCCCCCACCCGGGGACCGGCAGTCGCCGGACCCGATGGGGTCGCCTTGCCCGGCGGCATGGCGGCCCCATCCATCCCGCTGATTGACACCAGTTTGACACCATCAAGACAAAGGAATTGACCGCCATGACCACCATCCAGACCGACGTCGCCGTGATCGGCGCAGGCACCGCCGGCCTTGCCGCCTATCGTGCCGCGATTGCCGCGGGCAAGCGCGCCGTGATCATCGAAGGCGGGCCGTACGGCACCACCTGCGCCCGGGTGGGCTGCATGCCCTCCAAGCTGCTGATCGCTGCCGCCGAAGCCGCGCACGAACTGCGCCACACCGCGCCGTTCGGCGTGCACGTGGATGGCCAGGTCCGCATCGACGGCCGCGAGGTGATGGCCCGCGTGCGCAGCGAGCGCGACCGCTTTGTCGGCTTCGTGGTGCGTGGCGTGGAGAACATCCCCGAAGCCGACCGCATTCGCGGCTATGCCCGCTTTATCGACAACACCACGCTGGAAGTGGATGGGCACACCACCGTGCGTGCCAGCCGCGTGGTCATCGCCACCGGCTCCACGCCGATGCTGCCGACGCCGTTCCAGGTGTTCGGCGACCGCCTGATCGTCAATGACGATGTGTTTGCGTGGGAAGACCTGCCCGCCAGCGTGGTGGTGTTCGGCCCCGGCGTGATCGGGCTGGAATTGGGCCAGGCCTTGTCGCGCCTGGGCGTGCGGGTGCGCGTGTTCGGCGTCAGCGGCTCGCTCGGGCCGCTGACTGATCCCGTGATCCGCGCCTACGCGGCGAAGACTTTCAACGGCGAGTTCTATCTCGATCCGGACGCCAAGGTGACCGACATGGCCCGCGACGGCGACCAGGTGGTGGTGACCTACCTGGACCGCGAAGGCCGCAGCGTGACCGAGCGCTTCGACTATGCGCTGGTTGCCACCGGCCGCGTGCCCAATGTGCGCGGCCTGGGCCTGGAGCATGCCGGCCTGGCGCTGGATGCGCGCGGCGTGCCGCTGTTCGATACGCGCACGCTTCAGTGCGGCAATGCGCCGGTGTTCATTGCCGGCGACGCCAACAACATCCTGCCGCTGCTGCATGAGGCCGCGGACGAGGGCAAGGCCGCGGGCGAGAACGCCGCGAGCTATCCGCAAGTGAAGCCGCTGGCCCGGCGCGCGCCGATCGCGGTGGTGTTCACGGACCCGCAGATCGCGATGGTCGGCCAGCGTTACGCCGACCTGGCCGAAGGGACGTTCGTGACCGGCGAGGTCAGCTTCGAGGACCAGGGCCGCAGCCGCGTGATGCTGAAGAACCGGGGCCTGATGCATGTCTATGCCGACAAGGCCACGGGCCGCTTCCTGGGCGCGGAATGGACCGGCCCGCGTGCCGAGAACATCGCCCACCTGCTGGCGTGGTCGTACCAGCAGGGCCTGACCATCGGGCAGATGCTGGGCATGCCGTTCTACCACCCGGTGGTGGAAGAGGGCCTGCGTACGGCGCTGCGTGATGCGGAGGCAAAGCTCGAGGCCTGAGCGGGCCAGGTTTGCTAGACAGGTCTGTCTGTCATAGTATCAACCTATAGAGGCCGGGCGCCGCAGGGCGCTGTCCGGCCGCTCCCATTACCGATTACGCCGCCACCATGGCCACGCCTTCCGCCCGCGACCGCATCCTCGACACCGCTGCCCGCCTGTTCTACCAGGAGGGCTACCGCGCCACCGGCATCGACAAGATCATTGCCGAATCCGGCGTCGCCAAGATGTCGCTCTACCGCCATTTCGCCTCCAAGAACGAGCTGATTTCGGCGTTCCTGGCGCGCCGCCATGACGAGTGGATGACGTGGTTCCGGCAGGACGTGGAAGCCCGGCTGGCCGCGCGCCCGCACCTGGACGTGATTGCCGACGCGCTGGCGGACTGGTTCGGCCGCGACTTCCGTGGCTGCGCCTTTATCAACGTGGTGGCCGAGGCGGGCGGCGACGCGCGCGCGGCGGAACAGGCCGCGGCGCACAAGGCCGAGCTGGCCGCATTCGTCGCCGACATCGCCATGCGCCTGGGCCTGGATCAGCCGCAAGCGGTGGCCGAGGAAGCGATGCTGTGCATCGAAGGCATGATCGTGCGCTACCAGATGCAGCCGGATGCGGCGGTGATCGAGGCGGGGCGGCGGTTGCTGGGCCGGCTGCAGGCCGGCTGATTGGCGTGGGGGCTGGCCACTGAGGCTGAGAACTGCCCAACGCCTTCTTCGTCTGGCTTAGCGCCGAGGCAGCATCCGGTGCGATTTGGCGTAATCGCGCAGTGCGTCGTTCATCAGCGTTTGCCAGCCGCTACCGGTTGCCTTGTAGGCGTCCAGTACATCGGGATCGATCCGCAAGGTCTGGTTGACCTTGCGCTCGCCAGCCGGCTTGGCCGGCCTGCCACGGCGTTTCACCAGCGCATCGGCATTTTCTTTTCCCACGACCTGCTCAAGTACCTCGCGCGCCGGGCGCAGCCGCTTGATTTGTTCCGTCGGCAATGACACCGCATCGGGGTCTCCGGCAATGCCGCGCGCAATTGCGGCGTCCTCCGCGGGCGTCGGCATGGTGAGGTCAGGTTTCCTGTTCATAGTCTCGCGCCAAAATCGTAGCCGGCTGTATTTATGCTACAGCAATAAAAATGAATTTGGCACCGTCGGAATGCCAAAAGCCATATCACTCTGGAGCGGCTAGCCCGAGGCTCCCATAGAAAATGTCTCGCTTCTGACACATTCAGGCTACAATTCTTTGTAATTACGAATTATTCGCATTCGTAATCAGAGTTTTTCCACTTGCCACGCAGCGCCTGCGGGGTAGCTACCTTCCGATCCCTGAGTGATGTATTTCCACCCGACCAAGCAGGCAAAGCCGCGCTTTGCCTACCCCGCGATTGTCACCCCGCGCGGCCTTTCGCTGACCACCCTTGTATTGAGCCTGCAGGCCGGCGGCGTGTTTGCCCAATCCGGCGAAGTGCCTGCGCCGGCAACGGCCGGTGCTGCGGCTGAACTGCCGGCCGTGACGGTCCGCGCCAGCAGCGATGACGAAACCGCCTCCGGCCCGGTCCATGGCTTTGTGGCAAAACGCAGCGCCACTGCCACCAAGACCGACACCCCGGTGATGGAGACGCCCCAGTCGATCACCGTCATCACACGCGACCGGATGGAGGCGCAGGGCGCGCAGAGCGTGCAGCAGGCCATCGGCTACAGCGCCGGCGTCTACGCCGGGCCGTTCGGCAACGACGCCCGCGGCGACTGGGGCCGGTTCCGGGGCACCGAGTTCACGCAGTACCGCGACGGCCTGCTGAACCAGGTCGGCTTCTACAACAACGTGCGGCCCGACGTCTACGCGCTGGAGCGCATCGACGTGCTGCGCGGGCCGTCGTCGATGCTGTTCGGGCAGGGCGCGGTCGGCGGCATCCTGAACCTGGTCAGCAAACGCCCGCAGCCTGAAGCGGCGCGCGAGATCGGGGTGCAGTTCGGCAACTACAACCGCAAGCAGGTGCAGGCCGACCTGACCGGCCCGCTCGATGCGGACGGCAAGTGGCTGTACCGGCTGGTGGCGCTGGCGCGCGACAGCGACACGCAGGTGGACTACGTCAAGGACAACCGCTACCTGATCGCGCCTTCGCTGACGTGGCGCCCGAGCCAGGACACCTCGCTCACGCTGCTGGCCAACTTCCAGCGCGATGAAAGCGGGACCTCGGTCGGCTTCTTCCCCTGGCGGGGCACGCTGCATGCCAACCCGGCCGGCCAGATCCCCGATCACCTGTTTATCAGCGAGCCCGGCTTCGACCGCTACAACGCCGAGCAGGCGTCGGTGGGCTATGAGTTCCAGCACAAGTTCAACGACACCGTGACGGTGCGGCAGAACCTGCGCTATTCGCACAGCACGGTGGACTACCGCAGCATCTACGCGGCCGGCTTCAACGGCGCCGGCCACGGCTGGGTGCCGGGCAGCGATACGCTGATGCGCCGCACGGTCTACCTGAACCAGCCCACGCTGAACTCGTTCGCGGTCGATACCCAGGCGCAGACCAACTTCCGCACCGGCCCGGTCCAGCACACGCTGCTGACCGGCGTCGACTACCAGCACTCAGAGATCACGGGGCGCGCCGGGGTGGGGGCACGGCCGCGCCGCTCAATGTGTTCAACCCGGTCTACGGCAATTTCACCCTGCCGGGCACGCGCGACCTGAATCCCGCCACGCAGGCGCAGACCGGCCTGTACGTGCAGGACCAGCTGTCGTGGAACAAGTGGCTGCTGATGCTGGGGCTGCGCTATGACTGGTCGCGCGCCGCGCAGGACAACACGCCCTCGGCCAGCCGCGACGACAGCGAGCTGACCAGGCGTGCCGGCCTGATGTACCGCTCGGACATCGGCCTCAACCCATACGTCAGCTATTCCGAGTCGTTCCAGGGGCTGGCCGGCTTCAACAAGGCCAACCAGGCTTTCAAGCCGCTGCGCGGTTCGCAGTGGGAGGCAGGGATCAAGTACCAGCCGCCGGGCAAGAACGCCACGCTGACCATTGCCGCATTCGATATGCGCGAGAAGAACCGCAAGACCGCCGGCGTGGTCAACGGTATTCCCGATTCGGTCCAGGTGGGCGAGGCACGTACGCGCGGTATCGAGGTGGAGGCACTGGCCTCGTTGTCCAGCCGGCTGGACCTGATCGCAACCTATACCTACCTGGATGCGCGCGTGATCGACGGCACGCCGGCCGAGGTGGGCAAGAAGCTGGCGAGCACGCCGTCGAACATGGCGTCGCTGTGGGCCAACTATCGCTTCAAGCTGTTTGGCGTGCCGGGCTTTGTCGCCGGCGGCGGGATGCGTTATGTCGGCCCCAGCTATGACGGTGCCGACCAGAACCGGGTGGGCGGCGTCACGCTCTACGACGCGATGATCGCCTATGACCACGGCCCGCTGCGCGTCTCGCTGAATGCCAACAACCTGTTCGACAAGCAATTCCTGACCACCTGCCTGGCGCGCGGTGACTGCTACTTCGGCGCGCGCCGCACGGTGGTGGGCAGCGTTACCTACCGCTTCTGAGCCGGCTTGCATGGAGGCGCGCCTGCGGCCGGGGCGGCGATAGCGGCGCGCTTACTCCGAGTCGGGGATTGGCGCTCCCTGCACTTTGGGCGCCGGTTCGGCCCGCATGGCGTCTGCGGGCAAGAGCTTCAGGAAGGTGCGCGCGACCTCGGGAGCGCGGCAGGCGAGCCAGTCGTCCCACTGTTCACGCGGCACGATCACCACTGACCGCTTTTCCTCGCCCGGCTTGTGGAAGCGCTGCATCACCGGGTGCTGGGCCGAGTTGATGGTCAGCATGGTGAAGGACAGCGACTGGTCCGGCCAGCTGCGCCACAGGCCCGCAATGCCGAAGGCCGGCTCGCCGGGGAGCCAGACGCGCCAGCGCACCGGCTTGCCGGGCGGGCCGCCGGGCGCTGCATCTTCGGGATACGCAAACTCATAGAACGCCGTGGCCGGCACCAGGCACAGCTGGCCCTGGCGCCAGTAGCGCGCAAAGGCGGGGCGTTCGCCCACGGTCTCGCTGCGGGCATTGGTGGTGTCAAAGCGCCGTGCGCCGGGGGGGATGCGCGGGCGCGGCACCATGCCGAACGAGGCCAGTGCGCCACTGCGCGTGCCATCGTCCGCGGCGCGCACGATCGGCGCCGCGTAGTCCGGATAGGTTTCAGCCTTGTACAGCCCCGGCGGCGGTTCCACGCCGAAGATTTCGCGCAGGATCCGGCTCTGGACCGGGGCGTAGTTGGTGCACATGCGCTGTCTCCTGGCGGTGATGCCCGTATCGTCGGCGCCGGGCGGTGCCGCGTCAAGGGTGCCAGGAGGTGCGTCAGGGTTCACGGCAGGGATGGCAAAAACCGTCAGCCGCGCTGGCGGAATCGGTTATTGCCTGCTCCCGTGGCGCTCGCGCACACTCTTGCGGCAGCCGTTGCGCGCCGGCACCCCGCGCGCAGCGGCCACCTACCAAAAGGCACCAGCCGGAATACAGGAGACACCATGCGCGACTACGCCCAAGCCTTCGACGGATTTTCCTATGACGACGCCGTGGCACGGCAACTGCACGGCAGCCTGGAGGCAATGAACGCGTGCGTCGAATGCTGCGACCGCCACGCGCTGCCGGGCCGTATCGCGCTGTTCTGGGAAGGGCGCGACGGCAATTCGCGCAGCTGGACCTTTACCGAGCTGCAGGCACTGTCCGCGCAGTTTGCCGGCTTCCTGAAGGCGCAGGGCGTGCAGCCGGGCGACCGCGTGGCGGGCCTGCTGCCGCGCAATGCGGAACTGCTGGTGACGATTCTCGGCACCTGGCGCGCCGGCGCGGTGTACCAGCCGCTGTTCACGGCCTTCGGCCCCAAGGCCATCGAGCACCGGCTCAATGCGTCCGGCGCGAAGGTTGTGGTCACCGATGGCGCCAACCGCCCCAAGCTGGATGACGTGGATGGCTGTCCCGCCATCGTCACCGTGGCCGGCGACAAGGGCCGCGGCCTGGTGCGCGGCGACTTCAGCTTCTGGGCCGAACTGGAACACCAGCCGGCGTCGTTCGAGCCGGTGCCGCGCCGGGGCGACGACCCCTTCCTGATGATGTTCACCTCCGGCACCACCGGCCCGGCCAAGCCGCTGCTGGTGCCGCTCAAGGCCATTGCCGCGTTTGCCGGCTATATGCGCGACGCGGTCGACCTGCGCGCGGAAGATGCTTTCTGGAACCTGGCCGATCCGGGCTGGGCCTACGGCCTGTATTACGCGGTCACGGGCCCGCTGGCACTGGGCCATCCCACCACCTTCTACGATGGCCCGTTTACCGTGGAGAGCACATGCCGTGTGATCCGCAAGTACGGCATCACCAACCTGGCCGGCTCGCCCACGGCATACCGGCTGCTGATCGCCGCGGGCGAGGCTGTGTCAGGCCCGCTGCGCGGGCGGCTGCGCGCGGTCAGCAGCGCGGGCGAGCCGCTCAACCCGGAAGTGATCCGCTGGTTCGCCAGCGAGCTGGGCGTGACCATCCACGACCACTACGGCCAGACCGAGCTGGGCATGGTGCTGTGCAACCACCATGCGCTCGCGCATCCGGTGCGCATGGGCGCGGCCGGCTTTGCCAGCCCCGGGCATCGCGTGGTGGTGGTGGACGATGAGCAGCGCGAACTGCCGCCGGGCCAGCCGGGCACGCTGGCGCTGGACCTGAAGCGCTCGCCGATGTGCTGGTTCGGCGGCTATCACGGCACGCCCACCAGCGGGTTTGCCGGCAGCTACTACCTGACCGGCGATTCCGCCGAGCTGAATGACGACGGCAGCATCAGCTTCATCGGCCGGGCCGACGACGTCATCACCACCTCTGGCTACCGCGTGGGCCCGTTCGACGTGGAAAGCGCGCTGATCGAACACCCGGCCGTGGTCGAGGCCGCGGTGATCGGCAAGCCCGATCCGGAGCGCACCGAGCTGATCAAGGCCTTTGTCGTGCTGGACCCGCAATATCGCGCCGCGCCGGAACTGGCCGAGGCGCTGCGCCAGCACGTGCGCAAGCGCCTGGCCGCCCATGCCTACCCGCGCGAAATCGAGTTCGTCGCCGAACTGCCCAAGACCCCCAGCGGCAAGGTCCAGCGCTTTATCCTGCGCAACCAGGAAGTGGCCCGCGCGCGCGAGGCGGCCGCTGCCTGAGGCCTGAGCCGTTCCCGGACCGCTTCCTATAATGAGGAAGCGGTTGCCGGGCCCCGGGGGTGAAGGAGCCTGCGGTGCCGCGCCAGGCGCGCCTGCAGGCAGGGGCGCGCGTCTTCCATCTCCAGACCAATCGGGCGAGGCGAACAAAATGCAGAGTAGCGAAGCGGTGCTGACGCAGGCGCGCGCAGCCTTGGCGCATGTGCCTTATCAGGGTCATGTCCTCCATCCCACCATCCAGTTGCGGCTTTCCGACGGCGCGCTGATCCTGGAAGGCGAGGTGGCCGATATCGTCGACAAGACCAGGGCCGCGGCGACGGTACGGCGCGTGGACGGTGTAACCAGCGTGATTGATCACCTGCGCGTGGCCAATGGCGGCATGCAGGTAGGCGACGGCGAACTGCGCGACGCGGTGTGCGAGCGCCTGCTCAATGCCATCGATTTCCGCAATTGCAAGATCTGCGCGCGCGTCAAGGGCAAGCCCGAGGCCATGCGCGAAGCCGTGGGCGAACGCAGCGGCTGGATTGAAGTGGAAGTGCACGACGGCGTGGTCACGCTGTGGGGGCAGGTGATCAGCCTGTCGCACATGCGCCTGGCAGGGGTGCTGGCCTGGTGGTCGCGCGGTTGCCGCTGCGTGGTCAATGAACTGGTGGTAGCGCCCGCCGAAGCCGACCGCGACGATGAAATCACCGAGGCACTGATGCTGGTGCTGGAGACCGATCCCTTCATCGATGCCGGCCAGGTCAGCGCGCGCACCGAGAACCGCGTGGTGACGCTGGAAGGCTGCGTCGCCAGCGAGGACACGCGGCGCCAGGCCGAGCGCGACGCATGGTACGTGCAGGGCGTTGAGAACGTGGTCAACCACATCGCCTTGCGCACCTGAGCGCTGCCCTGGGCGCGGTCACTCCCCGGTGCCGCGCCGTACCGCGACATCTTCCATGCGCCAGTAGCGCCGCCGCGCCCGCAGCGCAAAGCGGGCGCGATAGTCTGACATCGACATGCCGGTGGTGCGCTGGAACAGCCGCCGGAACGCGGCGGCGTCGCTGTAGCCGCAGGCTTCCGCAATGCCCTGCGTGCCGTGCAGCGTGACTTCCAGCAGCATGCGCGCGCGCTCCACGCGCAGGGTGTGCAGGTAGTCCAGCGGGCTCAGCCCGGTAACCTGGCGGAAATGCCGCAGCAGCGTGCGTTCGCTGACCGCGGCCGCCTGGGCCACCGCGGCCAGCTTGTAGGGCTCGGACACATGGTCCTGCAGCCATTGGATGGCGCGATACACCGGGCTGTCGGCGGTGCGGCTGAGCCAGCGTTGCGACACCAGTGCCGGCACGCTGCGCTGGCGCTCGGGCTGGAACAGCATCAGCCGCGACGCCGCCTGTGCCAGGTCCGGGTCGTGCAGGTGGCCCAGCACGCGCAGCATGAATTCCACCTGCAGCGCCGGCGCCACGCACGAGAACACACGCTGGTGCACGCTCATGGCCTGGTCGCTGCCCAGGTCGCAATGCGGATACTGGCGCATCATCCAGCTCTGGAACATCCAGGGCGCGCCGGTCCTGGCGCCGTCGAGCAGCCCCAGCTGCAGCGGCAAGACCATCCCCGACGAACACGCGGCGATCCAGCCGCCGGCCTGCGCATGGCGCTCAACCAGGCGCAGCGCCGCGGCATCGCGCTGCACGATCTCGCCCAGCTGCAGCGCGTTGCTGGCCAGCAGGGCGGGGATCACCAGCAGCGTGCGGCTGTCCGCGGCGCGGGTGCGCCGGGTGGAGGCCACCAGCCCCGGCAGGTCTGCCGCCAGCGTGCGCCCGTTGCTGCCGCACAGCTGCCAGCTCAGCGTGGGCGCGGCGTCGGGCCGCTGCAGGCTGGCGACGCCGGCCACGGTGCGGAGCACGTCGAGCGCGGTGAACAGGCTGCCCGGCATGGCTTGCGGCAACCATAGCAGGCGGACATGCAGCGGGATGTTCTGTGAAGGCGGCGTGATTGCGGCTGGCATGCCAGGGGGCGTGGTCGGGTGCATGAGCGAAGCGTGGGGGGCAGGATGCCGTGGCGGGATCGGCATCCGGATTGGCGATATTGATCCTCCCCTAAGGTTCTGGCAAGGGCTAGCATCGTGCAGTTGTGCCGCGGCGCTGCCTGTGCGCCGAGGCATGGCACCAACAAGACCAATCCGAGGAGATTCCATGCCGTTTTCCGTTCGCCACGTTGCCGTTGCCGCCGCCCTGACGCTTGCCGGGGCCGGCACCCTGGCCAGTGCCGCCCAGCCCGATGCCGCGCTGCTGTCCGCCGCGCAGGCGGCCCAGCCCGCGCTGGTGCAGTCGCTCAAGGAGATGGTGTCGATCGAATCCGGCAGCGCCAACGCGAAGGGGCTGGCGCAGATGGCCGGCTATACCGAGAAGCGCCTGCAGGCGCTGGGCGCGAAGGTGGAACGCATGCCCGTCACCAAGGGTCCGGGCACCATGGTCAAGGCCACCTTCACCGGTACCGGCAAGCGCCGCATCATGCTGATCGCCCACATGGACACGGTGTACCCGGACAACACCCTGGCCACGCAGCCCATCCGCGAGGAAGGCAACCGGCTCTACGGGCCGGGCATTGCCGACGACAAGGGCGGCATCGCCGTGATCCTCCATTCGCTGGAGATCCTGAAGAACCAGGGCTGGCGCGACTACGCGCAGATCACGGTGCTGTTCAACCCGGACGAGGAGGTCGGCTCGGTCGGCTCCGGCGAAGCCATTGCCGCGCTGGCCGCGCAGCACGACGTGGTGCTGTCGTGCGAGCCCACCGCGGCCAAGGACGTGGTCAAGGCCGAGTCGCTGCTGCTGGGCGCCTCCGGCACCGCCACCGCCACCATGCAGGTCAAGGGCCGCGCATCCCACGCCGGCGCCGCGCCGGAGCGCGGCCGCAATGCGCTGATCGAACTTGCCCACCAGTTGCAGCAGACGCGCGACACCGCCAGCCAGGTGCCGGGCTCGCAGCTGAACTGGACCCAGGCCCAGGCCGGCACGGTGCGCAACCAGATCCCGGAAAGCGCCGTCGCCTACGGCGATGTGCGCACCACCGCGGCCGGCGCCGCGGAGAAGCTGAAGGTGGCGCTGCAGGACAAGGTCAAGTCCAGCCAGTTGGTGCCGGAGACGCAGACCACGGTGACGATGGAAGAGGGCCGCCCGCCGTTCGTGGCCGACGCGCGCGGCCGCGCGCTGGCCAAGCGCGCGCAGGAGATCTACGCCGAGCTGGACGGCCGCACGCTGGCCCTGGCCGAAGGCACTGGCGGCGCCACTGACGCCAGCTATGCCGCGCGCTCGGGCAAGCCCGCGGTGGTGGAAAGCTTCGGGCTGGCCGGCTTCGGCTATCACGCCCGCGACGAGTACATCGAACTGGACTCGATCGTGCCGCGCCTGTACCTGATGACCCGCATCCTGCAGGATATCGGGCGCAACTGAGCCGGCGCGCCAGGCCTGCGTTGCCGGCGCCTGGTTGCCCCTCCCGGCAAGCTGCTACAGTGTCATGGCTGCCCGCATGCGGCGGCCATGACAAAAGAGACCTTGCAGGGGGAGACAGAGATGAACCGCAAAGGCTTGCTGGACGCGGCCACGGCACTGGAAGACCTGGCCGCCGGCCGCACCCCCGCACCCGCGCAGGTGGCCGCGGGCGCCGCCGCGCTGGAAAAAATCCACGCCGATTACCCGGCCTGGCGCGACGTGGGCGATGCCTTGTTTGGCCTGAAGGCGCTGGCCGGCGGCAGCGGCATGGCGCTGGACACCAAGGGGCGCCAGCGCGCCGGCCGGCTGGCCGATGTGGTGCGCAGCCTGCTCGACCAGATCTGAGGGGCCGTGCTCCCGGGAACCCGTTCTACAGCATCGACTCGATCGGCAGGATCGACAGGAACCAGATGCCAAGCCGGCGCCACCAGCTGGTGTTCGGCTCGGTGTCGTGGCGGATGACTTCGTCGTCGCGCCGTTCCAGCCAGTACAGCTTGCCGGTTTCATCGAGCTTGACCTGGTAGGCCGCGCGCGGCACCACGCTGGCGAAGGTGGATTCGATCCGGCCAGCCAGATCCGGGCTGTCGATGACGAAGCCCAGTTCGGTGTTGATCGTGGCCGAGCGCGGGTCGAAATTGAACGAGCCCACGAAGACCCGGGTGCCGTCGACGGCAAAGGTCTTGGCATGCAGGCTGGAGCCCGAGCTGCCAAAGGGGCCGGCGCGCTCTTCCTTCTTGCCGGGCGCGGCCGAGCGGCGCAGCTCATACAGGTCCACGCCGGCTTCCAGCAGCGCCTTGCGCCGCTTGGCATAGCCCGAATGCACGGCGGCCACGTCGGTGGCTTCCAGCGCATTGGTCAGCACGCGCACCGCCACGCCGCGCCTGGCCATGTCGGCGAAATAGGACGTGCCGCCCGTCGATGGCACAAAGTAGGGCGAGACCAGGTCAAGCTCGCGCTGCGGGTCGCCCAGGATTTCACGCAGCTGGTGCGCCACCAGGGTGTTGCGCGATGCCTCGCCGAGCGCCTTGGCCGGGTTGTCGCTGACCATGCGCGTTTTCGCCCACTGGAACCGCAGCGTGCCGTCCAGCATCCGCTGCACGTCAGGCAGGTCGCGCACCGCGGCCAGGTAGGCTGCGGCAGCGGGGGTCTGCTCGACTGCACGGGCCTTGCTGGCCAGCGCCTGCAGCCGTTCGACACTGACCGGCGGCACCAGCCGGTCCACCGGATAGGCCGACGCACTCGACCAGTAGCGGTCGAAATCGTGCGCCACGTCGCCGGCCGCGGGCCCGATGGCGATCACGTCGAGGTCGGCAAACAGCACGCCATCGGTGGCGCCGAAGTATTCGTCGCCGACATTGCGCCCGCCGATGATGGTGGCGACGCCGTCGGCGGTGAAGGACTTGTTGTGCATGCGCCGGTTCAGGCGCCGGAAATCAGTCAGGAAATTGAGCGCCTTGGGGTGGCGGATCACGAACGGGTTGAAGAGCCGCACCTCGACCTGCGGATGCGCGTCCATGGCCGCCAGCCATTCGTCCATGCCGGCGATGCCGTTGTCGTCAAGCAGCAGGCGCACGCGCACGCCGCGGTCGGCGGCTTCATGCAACGTTTCCAGCAGCAGGGTGCCGGTCAGGTCGTCGCGCCAGATGTAGTACTGGACGTCGAGCGTGCGCTGCGCGGTGCGCGCCAGATGCACGCGCGCGGCAAAGGCGGCGTAGGCATTCTCGAGCGGATGGATGCCGCTCAGGCCCGGATGGCCCGCCACTTCGCCGGCCACCGCCTGGCCCAGCGGCGTGGCCTGGGATTCGGCGGGCGTCAGCGCAAAGGATTCGGTGCGGTGATCCAGCGGCGGCAAGGCGCAGCCGCCGAGCAGGGCGGCGCAGCACAGCAGCAGCGAATTGGCGCGCAGGCGGCGGTGGGGGGCGAACGCGGCGTCTGTCGGCGATGGCATGGCGGGTCCTGTCGGACCCCTCGCGGGGGCCGATCGTTACGGCAATGCCGCCATGTTGCCATGCCGCGCGGGCCGCGGGCTTAATTACGCACCGGGAGCGGGAAGTGTTGGCGCGCCACGGGGCTCCGGCGCATCGCCCAGGCCAGGGACGATATACAGACGGGCGTGCTCTCCTTACGCCTTGAGGCGGCGGTCTGATGGCGCGGGCAGGAACTGGTCAGTCCAGATGTCCGCCACCGTCAGCGGCGCCTTGATGCCGAAGGCGCCGACGGTTTCATCCAGCGTTGCCTGCAGCCGTGCCGGCGTGGCCGCGCCCCAGCCGTCGCGCCGGGTGTCGGGCGTCTTCATGGTGCCGTCGACAATCAGGCGCAGGCGCTCAGTCTCCAGCGCCTGGTCGGCCAGCGGCTCGCGCGCCTTGACCGCGGCACCGCCCGCGGCGGGATCGGCAATGGCGTCGAGCCAGCCGCGGGTCGAGGCCTTGACGAAGGCCTTCATCACCTCCGGATCGGATGTCATGCTCTTGCGGTTGGCTACCAGCCCGTTGCCGTAGGACTTCATGCCGTAGTCCGAGAAGCGGAACACGGTGATCTTCTCTGGCCCCATGCCGCGCGCCTTCAGGTTCACCAGGCCGGTGAAGAAGAAGTAGGCGGCGGCATCGAAGTCGCCCTTGACGAAGCGCGTGTCACCGATATCGGGCGTGACGCTCTCCCACTTCACGCCGCCGGGGTCGAAGCCCTGCGCCCTGGCGAAGACCGGGAACAGCTTGCGCGAGGCATTGAACGGCTGGCCCAGGATGGACTTGCCGGCCAGGTCCGCTGGCCTGACGATGCCGCTGCCCTTGCGCACCAGGATCGCGTTCGGATTGAGGTCGTACTGGATGGCTACCGCCTTGAGCGCGGCGGACGGATTGGTGGTGTTGAATTCGATCATCGCCGCCAGGTCGGCCGAGGCGCAGTCATAGGCGCCGCCCGCGACCAGGCTGATGGCCGAAGCCGAGCCGTTGCCGGTATCGATGGTGACGTCCAGCCCGGCGTCCTTGTAGTAGCCGCGCTGGTGCGCCAGCAGGAACCCCGCGCCCGAGGCTTCCACCTTCCAGCCGAGATTGAACTTGAACTTCTGCAGCGAGCCCGCCGCGCGGACATGGGGCACCGCGAACGGGGCGGCGGCAAGCAGGGCGGTGGCGCCAGAGGCGCGCAGGAAGGAACGGCGACGCATGTCTTTCTCCGGAACGAATGTCACTGGACGATGCGTGCGCGGGCGGGTGGCGCGAGTGCGGAAGGCGAGCGTGGCCTCCCGGGACGCCGGCACCATGCCGCGCCGGCATGCGGCCAGGGCATGCGCGGGGACCGTGCACATCATCGGGAGCAATTTCCGGGCGGCGTGCCGCTGAACGCTTCTACTCCGCTGCGGTTTCAGCAGGATCCGTGCCGGGCGCTGCGCGGCGCCATGCACCAAGCCGTTGCCCGGCATGCGCCATCACGGCGCAAGCCCCGGCGCAATCGCTGCGATCCCGGTGCAAAACCCCTGGCCCGGAACCTGCATGACCTCGGGCAAGAGTAGAAGCGTTCACCATCCGCGCGGGGCGTCGCAGACGCGCGCCGGATGGCCGGGAATTGCTCTTGAAGTCCGTGCCCCGCGCGATCGCGCAGGCTGGCACAGGCGACCTCAGGAGCGCGTTGTCCCGGCGTGCGTTGCCATGGGTGGTCTGCCTGTGCCGGCGAGGGGCCAATCCCTGACCCGCTTTGCACAAGGAACACCATGAGCCAACCAGACACCGCCTACGCCCTGGCCGAACTCCACCGCGAATCGCGCATGGGCGCGTTCGGTTCGGAAACCCGCCAGCGCGAGATCCGCCGCATCGACCTGTCCGACTACGCGCGGCGCAAGCCGCAAATCGCTGACGAACTGTGGCAGGCATCGGTAGACGTCGGCTTCTTCCAGATCGCCAACCACGGCATCGACCTGGCCAGCGTGCGCGAAGCCTTTGCCATGACCGAGTGCTTCTTCGCGCTGCCTGACGCCGTCAAGGCGCAATACCCGCTGCAGAAGGCCAACAACGCCGGCTGGGAAAGCCGCGCGCAGGTGCGCCCCTCGACCGGCACCCCGGACCAGAAGGAGTCCTACCAGATCACGCGCCCGCACATGGCCGGGCTGTGGCCCGGCGATGACGAACTGGAAGGCTTCCGCGCCACCATGCTTGCCTTCGAGGCGCAATGCTGGGAGGTGGGCATGAAGGTGCTGTCATGCTTCGCCGGCAAGCTCGGCTTTGCCAGCGACTTCTTCACGCAGGCGCACGATCCGCGGGCGCCGGACTACCAGAGCACGCTGCGGCTGCTGCACTACTACGCGATCCCGCCCGAACTGCGCGACAAGCTGGAGCTCTGGCGCGCCGGTGCGCATACGGATTTCGACTGCCTGACGCTGCTGTTCCAGCGCCCCGGCCAGGGCGGGCTGCAGGTCTGCCCCGGCAAGGAGATGGAGGCGCAGGCATGGACCCCGATCGACCCGGACGAGGAAGTCATCACCTGCAATATCGGCGACATGCTGATGCGCTGGAGCGACGACCGGCTGCCGTCGAACTTCCATCGCGTGCGCAATCCCGCGCCGGATGACTACATGGGCCCGCGCTACAGCATGGCGTTCTTCTGCCAGGCCAACCGCGGTGCGATGATCGAAGGGCCGGGCGGCAAGTATCCGCCGATCAGCGCGGGGGATTACCTGCGGCAGCGGGTGAATGCGAATTTCAAGGGGTATTGAGGCGCGGAAGAATTTCCATGCCGACGGTTTGCTCCCCTCTCCCGCTTGCGGGAGAGGGAGAACCCCGGCGGGTTCGCAGGAGTTCTTGGTTCGCTATTCCTACCTTACGAAGCCGCCACCACCCCGCAAGCGATCCGCCCGCCCGCATTACCGGTCGGCTGCGTCTTGTAGTCGTCCGGATCCTTGTGTACCACCACCGCGCGGCCGATCACCCCGTTGGCGCCCGTGCCAACGGTCAGGTCCGGCAGCAGCATGCTGACGCGAACGTTGCCGCTGGCGTCCGCGGTGACGTTGTTCATGTCGCCGGCATGGTGGTCGGGCATGGTCATCTGGCCGTGGGGCTTGCCGGTCGGGTTGAAGTGGCCGCCCGCGCTCATCGCATCAGGCGCGGAGCAGTCGCCCTTCTCATGGACGTGGAAGCCGTGCACGGAGTTGGGCGGCAGGCCGGTGATCGCCGCGGTCATCATCACGCCGCCGGGCTGCTGCTGGAAGGTCACGGTGCCGCCGGTATTGCTGCCGCTCTTGGGCTGGAGCGTGGCCGTCGCCCTGGCGCTGCCGGTGGCGCTGCTGCTGGCGCTGGTGCCGGACGCGCTGGCTGCAGACGAGGAGCTCATGCCGGAGCCGGCGCAGCCGGCCAGTGCAATGGTCGCGGCGATGCAGGCCGCCAGGGGGGTAAGCACTTGTTTCATCGGACTCCTCTTCTTGTCATGATTTCGGAAGAAACAGTATAGGCTGGCCGGCGCCAGGCCGATTTCCGGTTTTGTCCTACATGCCGCAATAGACCGTGTATCGCTAGCCAATCACGCCATCAGGCCGCGACCGCCAGCCGCTGCTGTGCCGCACCAAAGTGCGGGTGGCGCGAGAACAGGTCCGCCGCCCAGTTGACGAACACCCGCACCTTGGCCGACAGGTGCCGGTTCTGCGGATACATCGCCGAGATCGGCAGTTCTTCGGTCTGCCAGTCGGTCATGACCTCCACCAGCCGGCCGCTGGCCACATAGGGCTCGGCCATGGCGCGCGAGACCCGTGCCACGCCGTGGCCTTCCAGCGCGCAGCCCATGTAGACATCGGCATCGTTGGTGGAGATGGCCGACGGCAGCAGCACCTCGCTGCGCTCCATGCCGCGTGCCATGGGCCATGGCATCTCACGGCCGGTGCGGTTGGAAAGGAAATTGACCGCCTTGTGCTGGGCCAGTTCGGCCAGGTCGTGGGGGATGCCGAAGCGGTTCAGGTAGATCGGCGAGGCGTAGAACGCCAGTTGCACATGGCCGATGCGGCGAGCCACCATGGATTCCTCGACCGGCGTGCCCACGCGCAGCACCACGTCCACGCCTTCCTGCAGCAGGTCGATCGGCTTGCCGTTGATGGTCAGGTCCAGCTTCAGGTCCGGGTAGGCCTGGAAGAATTCGTGCAGGTGGGGCACCAGCACCAGCTGCGCCAGCCCCGCGGTGGTGTCCACCGACAGCGTGCCGCGCGGCGAGTTGTTCTGCCGCGTCAGTGACTGCTCCGCTTCCTCGACATCGGCCAGGATGCGCACGCACCGTTCGTAATAGGCCGCGCCGTCGTTGGTCACGCTGATGCGGCGCGTGGTCCGGTGCAGCAGCTTGACGCCCAGGTGGGTTTCCAGGTTCTGGATCAGGCGGGTCAGCGTGGCCTTGGGCAAGTCCATCGATTCCGCGGCGCGCGCAAAGCTGCCGACGTCAACGACCCGGGTGAATGCCTGCATTGATACGAGACGGTCCATGATGAGGTTCCGACGATAGATCCGAACGGCGTGCCGCGCGCGCTCGTGACGCACGTGGCCATGCTGGTTGTTGTTGTGGGGAGTCTGCCGGCTGGCTGGTACAGGGACTGCGCGCTGGCTGGGCGCGGGTTCCGGCATGGATTTCTGATCGGGCGCGCACCGGCCTGGCAGACCGCCGCGCGTGCCGAGAGCCGCAGTGAATCACAAAATCCAAGACCTTGTCATGCGTGGGGATATGCGGTTTCAGTGGCATGGCGGGGCGGTTTGCGATTATTCCAATCCCGGAACAGTGCATTGGCGATCTCTCGCTTTATCCCATCCTCGTCAATCACCATAATCCGTTGCATCGCAACACTCAAGCGCATTGTTTCCGTCGTGCGCCAACGCCATGTCCGAGAAGCCAGGCCAACGCCCTGATGCAGCCAGCGCCGCCTCTGCCCCCACGGCAGCCGGGCAGGTGCAGGTGCGCGTGGCCGAGCATACGGTGACCAGTGACGGGCGCGAGATCCTGGTTCGGGTGTGCTACCCGGCGGGCTATCCGGCGCCGGGCGCCGAGGGCGCCGCGCTGCTGCCCTGGCTGGTGTACCTGCATGCCGGCGGCTTCGTCGAAGGCGGCCTGGAACACGCATGCCATCTGGTGCAGGACCTGGCCACCACGGTGCCGGCGGTGGTGGTAACGCCGGCGTATTCGCTGGCGCCGGACCATCCGTTCCCGGCGGCGCCGGAGGACGCGCACAGCACGGTGCAGTGGGTGCTGCGCAATGCCCGGCGGCTGAAGCTGGACAAGGCCCGCTTTGCGCTGGTGGGCGAGGAGGCCGGGGGCAACCTGGCGATCGCGCTGGCGCAGATGCTGCGCGACCGCGGCACCGCGCAGCCGCGCGGGCAATGGCTGATCCGCCCGGTGACGGACCCGTGCCTGCAGCATGCTTCGTGCGCGGGGTTCGACGGCGGGCAGGTGCCGATGGACACCCTGCGGCGCCTGGCCGACAACTATCGCGACTACCTGCCGACGCCGGCGGATACGGTGCATCCGTATGCCGCCCCGGCGCTGGCCTCGCGCCTGGCCGGGCTGCCGCCCACGCTGGTCCAGGTGGCTGAATACGACGCGCTGCGTGCCGAAGGCGAAGCCTTCGCCGGGCGCTTGAGCAAGGCCGGCGTGCCGGCCCAGGCCATGATCATGCCCGGCGCCTGCGGCGACGGCGTGGAAGAGGCCCATGACAGCTGTCAGGCATGGGTCGACGAAGGTGCGCGGTTCCTGCGGCGATGTCTGGCCGCGGCCGACGATACCTCATCCCTGACTGAACGCCGCGCTGACGCCAACGCCAGCCGGCCTGGAGCCAAGCCCGCCGGCTGAGCCGCTCCAGACAACCGCCAGCCGGCTCTGTTTCGGCCAGAGCCAGGACCGCCGCAACACGCAAGCGGTCCTAAGTCCGACCATCAGTTTGGCCATGGTTCCGGTCCGCCCACGCGGACCGGCAGGCGGCGTTCGGCCATTTGCTTTTCCGGTTGAAGAAAACCCGATCCAGGAGTTTGAGAAATGCAGCAGCAGAAACGACGTACTTTGATTGCCCTCGCCATCGTCGTGGTGCTGGGCGCCGGCGTGGCCGGCTCGATCTTGCGCCCATGGCATGGCGGCGAAGCCCATGCCAACACCCCGCCGCCCGCGCCGGCGATTGAAGTGGCCGCCGTGGTCGGCCAGACCATCACCGAGTGGGATGAGTTCTCCGGACGGGTCGAGGCCGTGGAGCGCGTCGAGATCCGCCCGCGCGTCGGCGGCACCATTGACGCCGTGCACTTCCGCGAGGGCGCGCTGGTGAAGAAGGGCGACCCGCTCTTCACCATCGACCCGCGTCCTTATGCCGCGGAAGTCGCCCGTGCCGACGCCGCGCTGGGCGCGGCGCAGGTGCGCGCCGCCCATGCGCAGAGCGAACAGACGCGCGCGCAGCGGCTGCTGGATGACAACGCCATCTCGAAGCGCGAGTTCGACGAGCGCATCAACGCGGCCCGCGAAACCAGCGCCAACGTGCGTGCTGCCCAGGCGCAGCTGGAAACCGCACGCCTGAACCTGGCCTACACCCGCATCACCGCGCCGGTCGCCGGGCGCGTGTCGCGCGCCGAGATCACCGTCGGCAACCTGGTGGCTGCGGGCACGGCCTCGCCGGCCCTGACCACGGTGGTGTCGGTGTCGCCGATCTATGCCAGCTTCGAGATCGACGAGCAGAGCTACCTGCGCTACACCGCGCCGGGTGCCGGCGGTGGCCAGCCCAACCTGCCGGTCTACCTGGGCCTGGCCAACGAGGACGGCAATCCGCATGAGGGCAAGATCCAGTCGGTCGACAACCGCCTGGACCCGCGCAGCGGCACCATCCGCGTGCGCGCGGTGTTCCAGAACGAAGACGGGCGCCTGCTGCCGGGCCTGTACGCCAAGGTCAAGCTGGGCGGCGGCGCGCCGCATGCGGCGGTGCTGGTCAATGACCGCGCCATCGGCACCGACCAGGGCAAGAAGTTCGTGCTGGTGCTGGACAAGACCAACAAGCTGGTCTACCGCGAAGTGGAACTGGGACCCAACCATGACGGCCTGCGCGTGGTGCGCAAGGGCCTGAAGCCGGGCGAGACCATCGTCGTCAACGGCCTGCAGCGCGTGCGGCCGGGCGATACGGTCCAGCCCAAGCCGGTGGCCATGGCCTTCCGCAGCGAACTGGAACCGCGCGGCAACGCGCCTGATCGCAAGCAGGCTGCGAGCGAGAAAGGCGAAGCCGACGTGAAGCCGGTGAGCTGAGTCATGCGAGCCGATGGTTTGCTCCCCTCTCCCGCTGAGGGGAGAGGGAGCCGGCCTGAGCGATGTTTGATTCCGTCGCTTATGGCAACCACGTGAACCCGCACACCCAGCGCCCCTAGTTTTTTTCGCTCCCAAAGCAGCCGATGGTGCCCGCCATGGCGGACCGCCAGGGGAGCGTTTTTGCAGAGACCAAGATGAATCTCTCTAAATTCTTTATCGACCGCCCCATCTTCGCGGGGGTGCTGTCGGTGCTGATCTTCCTGATTGGCGCCATATCGATGTTCAAGTTACCGATCTCGGAGTACCCGGAAGTGGTGCCGCCGTCGGTGGTGGTGCGCGCGCAGTTTCCGGGCGCCAACCCCAAGGTGATTGCCGAGACCGTGGCTTCGCCGCTGGAAGAGCAGATCAACGGCGTCGAGGACATGCTGTACATGTCTTCGCAGTCCAACAGCGACGGCCTGCTCACGCTGACCGTGACCTTCAAGCTGGGCACCGACCCGGACAAGGCCCAGCAGCTGGTGCAGAACCGCGTCTCGCAGGCCGAGCCGCGCCTGCCGGAAGACGTGCGCCGGCTGGGTATCACCACGGTCAAGAGCTCGCCGGACCTGACCATGGTGGTCCACCTGGTCTCGCCCAACGACCGCTATGACATGACCTACCTGCGCAACTACGCGGTGATCAACGTCAAGGACCGGCTGGCGCGCCTGCAGGGCGTGGGCCAGGTGCAGCTGTTCGGCTCGGGCGATTACGCCATGCGCGTGTGGCTGAACCCCGAGAAGATGGCCGAGCGCCAGCTTGCCACCAGCGACGTGGTCAAGGCCATCCGCGAGCAGAACGTGCAGGTGGCGGCCGGCGTGATCGGCCAGTCGCCGGCGCTGCCGGGCGCGGACCTGCAGCTGTCGGTCAATGCGCAGGGCCGCCTGAGCACGGTGGAGGAGTTCGGCGACATCGTCGTGCGCACTTCCGCAGACGGTGCCGTCACGTACCTGAAGGACGTTGCCCGCATCGAGCTGGGCGCGTCTGAGTACGCACTGCGCTCGCTGCTGGACAACAAGCCGGCGGTGGCCATCCCCATCTTCCAGGCGCCGGGCTCCAACGCCATCCAGATCTCGGATGACGTGCGCAAGACCATGGAAGAGCTCAAGCAGAACTTCCCGGACGGCATCGACTACAGCATCGTCTATGACCCCACGCAGTTCGTGCGCCACTCGATCGAGGCGGTGACGCATACGCTGTTCGAGGCCATCGCGCTGGTGGTGCTGGTGGTGATCCTGTTCCTGCAGACCTGGCGCGCGTCGATCATCCCGCTGCTGGCGGTGCCGGTGTCGATCGTCGGTACCTTCGGGCTGATGCATGCGTTCGGCTTCTCGATCAACGCGCTGTCGCTGTTCGGGCTGGTGCTGGCCATCGGTATCGTGGTCGATGATGCGATCGTGGTGGTGGAAAACGTCGAGCGCAATATCGAAGAGGGGCTGACGCCGAAGGAGGCCACCTACAAGGCCATGCGCGAAGTCAGCGGCCCCATCATCGCGATCGCGCTGACGCTGATCGCCGTGTTCGTGCCGCTGGCCTTCATGACGGGCCTGACCGGCCAGTTCTACAAGCAGTTCGCGCTGACCATCTCGATCTCGACCATCATCTCGGCGTTCAACTCGCTGACGCTGTCGCCGGCGCTGTCGGCACTGCTGCTCAAGAGCCATGACGCGCCCAAGGACTGGCTGTCGCGCTGGATGGATCGCGTGTTCGGCGGTTTCTTCAAGCGCTTCAACCACTTCTTCGGCCGCAGCGCTGAAAGCTATGGCCGTGGCGTGAAGGGCGTGATCCGCCGCAAGGGCTCGGTATTCGGGGTCTACGCGGTGATGCTGGCGCTGACCTGGGGCGTGTTCCAGCTGGTGCCCAAGGGCTTTGTGCCGGCGCAGGACAAGCAGTACCTGGTTGGCTTTGCCAAGCTGCCGGACGGCGCCACGCTGGACCGCACCGAGGACGTGATCCGCAAGATGAGCGATATCGCGCTCAAGCATCCGGGCGTGGAATCGGCGGTGGCCTTCCCGGGCCTGTCGATCAACGGCTTCACCAACAGCCCGAGCGCCGGCATCGTCTTCGCCACGCTCAAGCCGTTCGAGGAGCGCAAGACCAAGGAGTTGTCCGGCGCGGCGATCGCGGCTGACCTGAACCAGAAGTACGCGGCCGTCCAGGATGCCTTTATCGCGGTGTTCCCGCCGCCGCCCGTGCAGGGCCTGGGCACCATCGGCGGCTTCAAGCTGATGATCGAGGACCGTGCGGCGCTGGGCTATGACGCGCTGTTCGAGGCCACCAACGCGTTTGCCAACAAGGCGCGCGCCACGCCAGAGTTGACCGGCATCTTCAGCAACTACCAGGTCAACGTGCCGCAGCTCGACGTCAAGCTGGACCGCGTCAAGGCCAAGCAGCTGGGCGTGCCGGTGACCGAGGTGTTCGACACGCTGCAGACCTACCTGGGCTCGGCCTATGTCAACGACTTCAACAAGTTCGGCCGGACCTACCAGGTCAAGGTGCAGGCAGACGCGCCGTTCCGCGCCCATGCCGAGGACATCCTGCAGCTGAAGACGCGCAACGCCGCCGGCGACATGGTGCCGCTGTCGTCGCTGGTGCAGGTCAAGCAGGGCTTTGGTCCGGACAGCGTGGTGCGCTACAACGGCTTTACCGCCGCCGACATGAACGGCGGGCCCGCGCCCGGGTTCTCGTCGGGCCAGGCCCAGGCCGCGGCCGAGCGCATTGCCGCCGAGACCCTGCCCAAGGGCATGAAGTTTGAATGGACCGAGCTGACCTACCAGGACATCCTGGCCGGCAATGCGGGGGTGTGGATCTTCCCGCTGTGCGTGCTGCTGGTGTTCCTGGTGCTGGCTGCCCAGTATGAAAGCCTGACGCTGCCGCTGGCGGTGATCCTGATCGTGCCGATGAGCCTGCTGGCGGCGATGACCGGGGTGTGGCTGACGCAGGGCGACAACAACATCTTCACGCAGATCGGCTTCATCGTGCTGGTGGGCTTGTCAGCGAAGAACGCGATCCTGATCGTGGAGTTTGCGCGCGAGCTGGAGCATCACGGCCGCACCGTGGTGCAGGCCGCGATCGAAGCCAGCCGCCTGCGCCTGCGCCCGATCCTGATGACCTCGTTCGCTTTCATCATGGGCGTGGTGCCGCTGGTGATCTCCACCGGCGCCGGCTCCGAGATGCGCCATGCCATGGGCGTGGCGGTGTTCGCGGGCATGCTCGGCGTGACCTTCTTCGGGCTGTTCCTGACGCCGGTGTTCTATGTGGCGCTGCGCCTGCTGGCCACGCGCGGCCAGCGCCGCACGGCCACGCAAGAGCAGGGCGCGCAACTGGCTGCATCGGCTGAATAATGGTGATCAACATGAATGCCCCTGCATTTTCGACAACAAATTGGCTGCCTAAGCTGGCGACCCTGGCTGCAGCGCTGATCCTTGCGGGTTGCTCGCTGGCCCCGACCTACAAGGTGCCCGAAACGGCCACCGTGCCGGCCTTCAAGGAGGCCGAGGCCGCCCAGGCCGAAGGCGCGCAATGGAAGACCGCGACGCCGGCCGAAGGCCAGCATCGCGGCGACTGGTGGAAGATCTTCGGCGATGCCGAACTGGACCGCCTGATCGACGCGGCTGGCAGCTCCAACCAGGATCTGGCGATTGCCGCTGCCCGCCTGAAGCAGGCACGGGCCTTCACGGGTGCCACTGAGGCGGACCTGTACCCGCAGCTGAGCGTGGGGCTGGACCCGACACGCGCACAGCCGTCGGCGGCCTCGCAAGGCTTGCCTGACGGCACGCGGGTGCCCCCGCAGACGGTGCTGAAGGCGCGCGCCTTCGCCAGCTATGAGCTCGACCTGTTCGGCCGCGTCGCGTCCAGCGTCAACGCCGCCCGCGCTGAAGGCGAGGCCGCGGAGGACCTGTACCGCTCGGTGCAGCTGGCGCTGCAGGCCGACGTGGCGCAGGCGTACTTCGCGCTGCGCACGCTTGACAGCGAGCGCGACCTGCTCAACGCCACCATCAGGCTGCGCGAGGATGCGCTGTCGCTGCTGAAGAAGCGCTATGACGCCGGCGAGACCACCGACCTGGATCCCGCCCGTGCCGAAGCTGAACTCGGCACCGCGCGCGCGGACCTGGCCGGCATCGAGCGCCGCCGCGCCAACCAGGAGCATGCGCTGGCGGTGCTGACCGGCGTGCCGCCGGCGGCATTCTCGCTGCCGGCGCGCCCGTTCGACGCCGCGCCGATCGCGATTCCCGCCGGGCTGCCGTCCGAACTGCTGGAGCGCCGCCCCGACATCGCCGCGGCCGAACGCCAGATGGCCGCGGCCAACGCGCGCATCGGCGTGGCCAAGGCGGCGTTCTTCCCGCGCATCACGCTGACCGGGCTGTTCGGCTTTGAATCGGCGGACCTGTCGAACCTGTTCAAGTGGTCGTCGCGCACCTGGGCGCTGGGGCCGCTGATCGGCTCCACCATCGCACAGACCGTGTTCGATGGCGGCCGCAACAGCGCCAACCTCGCCGGTGCCCGTGCCGCGCACGAGGAATCCGTGGCCGGCTACCGGCAGACCGTGCTGGTGGCGTTCCGCGAGGTGGAAGACAGCCTGGCGGACGTGCGCTGGCTCAGCCAGCAGGCCGGCGCGCTGGACGGCGCACTTGGCGGCGCCCGGCGCGCGGCGCGGATCTCGCGCAGCCGCTATGACGCCGGCGCGGTCGATTACCTGACGGTGATCGATGCCGACCGCACCGTGCTGCAGTCGCAGCGCGAGGCCAACCAGGTGGCCGGCCTGCGCGCTGCGGCAACGGTGTCGCTGATCCGCCGGCTGGGCGGCGGCTGGGGCCCGTTGCCGGAGACGGTGGCGGCCGTGCCGGCGCCGGCGGCCGAGGGCGCGCCGGCATCCCAGGCCCGCTAAGCAGCGCGGGACTGGCGCGATGCTTCCCAGTCACTACACTGGAAGCATCGCGCCAAGCGTACAGGATGCACGGGGGCGCCCCGGATGCATCCTGTCCCGCCGCCATGCTTGTTCGACACAGGAAACCGTTCTGGGGACTGATCTTCGCCGCGATCACCGTGGGCATGCTGCTGGCGCCGCTGCCATGGTCCGACCGCACCGCCATCCATGACGAGGTGGTGATTGCGCGCCCGCCAGCGCAGGTGTTCGACTACGTGTCCACGCCGCTGCACTGGCCCAAGTGGCATCCGGCCTCGCTCGGCGTGGCGGGAGCGACCGACCATCCGCTGGGGCAGGGCGAGCGCGTGACCGAGACCTTCATGGTGGCGCAGCGCGGTGGCGCGGTGGTCTGGACTGTCATCGAAAGCCAGCGGCCGCGCACATGGTCGATCGAAGGCGTGGCCGAAGGGCGCAGGGTCGGCACCATCACCTACCGGCTTACGCCCGCCATGACGCCGTCGCTGACCCCGTCGGCCGAACGCACGCGCATTGAGCGGGAATTCCGCTACCGGTCGCCTACGCTGCTCTTCGCCCTGATCAACCGCCTGACGCTGCGCGAGCGCGTCCAGGCCGAGTCCACCGAAGCCGTGCGCCGGCTCAAGGCGCTGCTGGAGACGCAGCCGCCGCCATAGCGCGCGGCGACGCCTTGCGTGGGACACCGATCCGGCCTAAGTTGGAGCCATCCCTCAGTGCGTCCAGCGAGGCCAGTATGCCGTTCCAGCTGCAATCGACCGCATTCGCCCCGGGTGGCGAGATTCCCGCAGAGCACACCTGCGAAGGCGCCGATATTTCCCCGCCGCTTGCCTGGACCGGCCTGCCACCCGGCACGGCCAGCCTGGCGCTGATCGTCGACGACCCCGACGCACCCGACCCCGCCGCGCCGAAAATGACCTGGGTCCACTGGCTTCTCTATAACCTGCCGTCCCATGCCGAGGCGCTGCCGGCGGACATCGGCAAGGCCGGGCTGCCCGCAGGCACTCGCAACGGGCTGAACGACTGGCACCGCGCCGGTTATGGCGGCCCGTGCCCGCCGATCGGCCGGCACCGCTACTTCTTCAAGCTGTATGCGCTGGACGTGGCGTTGCCGGACCTGGGGATGCCTGACAAGGAGGCGCTGGAGCGGGCGATGCGGGGCCATATCCTGGCCAGCGCAGAGTTGATCGGCACTTACCAGAAGCTGCAGCGCTAGGCGCGGTGCGGCCGGAGGCTACGTCATGTCGCACCGAATGCTCCGCCTCGATCTCCGTGGGCCGTGGTGGCGACTGGCGGCGGCCGGGGCGCTGGCACTGCTGGCCGTGGCGGGCCCGGTGCGCGCCCAGCCACATGAATCCGGCCCGATCACCATCGGCGGTTCGGCGCAGGTGCAGGGGCCGCTGACGGTGCACGGCAAGCTGGTTGTCGCCGGCCACGTCTATGCCAGCGGCCCGCTCACCGCCGCGTATTTCACCGGGCCAGCCACCGCGCGGGGGCTGCCGTACGGCGGCGGCTATCTCAAGGTATTCAACGGCCCGGTGACGGTGCATGGCGACATGGTGGTCAGGGGCGACCTGAGCGTGGCCGGCCCGCTGACCGTGGACGGCCCCATTGCCGCCAGCGGCGGCATCGATGCCGACGGGCCCATGCGCGAGCGCGAATACGGGCGCTGACAGCGCGCACCGGGCGCAATGCCGGCATTGCCTGCCGGTGTTGCACAATACCGGCTTTGCAATTCTTGCATCGACCGGGGACACCGCATGGCAAAGCAGGGCGCACTGGGCCTGAAGGGCATCGCATTGTTCGAGGCAGGCAAGGGCTTGATCGTGATCGTTGCCGGCCTGGGCCTGGCCGCACTGCTGCACCGCGACGCCCAGGCGCTCGCGGAAGCCATCATCCAGCGCCTGCATGTCAATCCGGCCAGCCGCTATCCCACCATCTTCCTGTCCTTGCTTGCGCATCCCGACAACGCCCGCCTGTGGGCCATCGGCGGCTCTGCCACGGTCTATGCGCTGATGCGCTTTGCCGAAGCGTACGGGCTCTGGCGCGGGCTTGCATGGGGCAACTGGATCGGGGTGTGGTCCGGCGGCATCTACATTCCGCTGGAACTGTACGAGGCCCTGGTCCACCCCAGCTGGCTGCATGGCACGCTGGCGGCAGCCAACCTGCTGGTGGTGCTTTACCTGGCGCGGGGGCTGCTGGCGAAGTCGACCAGCAGGGGGTCGTGATCCGATGAACGGTAGGGGCCGGGCGCGTAGTGGCCCGACACCGCAGGCGCACCCGGCGCCGGGGCGTAGTAGAAGGCCGGAGGTTCGTCGGCATTGATATGCCAGGCATGCACGGCCAGGATATGCCGGGCCGCGGCGGCATCGGCAAGCACATGGTCGAGATAGCCGGCCTGGCCGTTGTAGACGTAGCTGTACGCCGGCTTCCCGGCGAATTCCGCAACCATGTCGGCATAGCCGCGGCGCGCCAGCACGCGCACGGGGTCTTCCATGGCATAGCTGTTCAGGTCGCCGATCACCAGCACGCCCGCTCCGGACACGCCCGTCGGGGCTGCGCCCAGCCATTCGGCCAGCGCCTGGGCAGCCTGCGCGCGCGCGGGATTCCAGCAACCCTGGCCATCGCCCTGGTCGGCCTGCGCGCCGGTGGCCTCGGTGCAGGTCTTGGATTTGAAATGATTGACCACGACCGTGACCGGCGTGCCGCCAGCCGCCGCGCGGAAGGTGCCGGCCAGCGGCTGGCGGCTGCGCTCGCCCAGCCAGGTGGTGGCCGCGCGCCCGGCCGGCACGGCGGTGCGGGCGTGGTACAGCAGGCCGACCGCGATGGCATCGCTGCCAAGCGCCGGCGTGCCGGGATCGAGCACGCGCCAGTCCGGCCCCAGCCGGCTGGCCAGCTGGCGGATCGCGCTGTACTGGCCGTAGCCGTCGTTTTCTACCTCCATCACGCCGATCACGTCCGCATCCAGCCCCCGCAGCGCGGCGAGCAGCCTGGCTTCCTGGCGTGCCAGCGCCTCGGTGTCCTGCGCGCCGCGGTTGCCGGGAGCATCGAAACCGCCCTGGCCGTCACCGTTGAAGTAGTTCTGCAGGTTGAAGGCGGCCACGCGCAGCGTGGTGGCCGGATGCCGTGGCGGGGCGCCGCGGCGCGGGTTGGTGGCATGGAATACCGGCGCGCTCGCTCCGGGCACCGGTCGCAGGCGCCACTGCCCGTGGCGTTTTTCCAGCACCCCCTGCACGCCGCTGACCGTGTCTCCGGCACGCACCGGGTGGTCGGCGGCCAGGCGCGGTGGCGGGTAGGGCACCACGGCGGGATACTGCCGCGTCGAGCCATCGTCAAGCAACAGCCGGTTGCGGGCGTTGGCGGCGGCGGCTTGCCGCGCGGCCGTTCCCGGCAGGGCCTGTTGCGTCGGCGCGATGGGCCGGCCGTCGCTCAGCGCCAGAGTGCCATAGCGACCAAGCTCATGGGTATCGGCAACCGTCAGCGTCTGGGGCAGGCGCACCAGCATGCCTTCACGCGCGGCAAGATCGGATTCGCCCGCGACCGGCAAGGTCAGCGTCTGCGGCGTCACCGCCATGCTGCGTGCGCACACCGCCAGCGCGCCGGACAGCACCAGCTGCGTCTGCCCGAATTTCTCTTCGACCCTTCCGGACACGCGCACCATGTCGCCGGCGCGTGCCGTGGTGCGTGGCGCATAGACGAACAGACCTTCCGACACGCCGGGCCGGTGCAGGCGTTGCGCGTCCGCGGCCTGCAGGAAGAAGCCGCGCAGGCCGCCATCACCGCTGAAGTCCGCGGTGACGACGGCCTCTACCTCCACCACGCTGCCCGCGAGCGGCGACGCCGCCGCGGCACCCTGGATCTCGGCGATCGGCGTCGCCGGCGTGCCGCATGGTTGCGATGCAGCATGCGCGCCCGCCAGGCAGGTCAAGGCTAGGGCGGGCAAGACGGCCCGGGCGAGGTGGCGCTTGCGCAGGGACGATCGCATGGCGTTATCGGCAGGTAGTGGCAGGGTGGACGATGCTAACCGCCGCATGTAACGGAATGCTTGCAGCAGGCATGTGGCCCCGCGATCGTGCTAAGGTAGCAGACACCCGCCGGTGCCCCGGCATCTACTCCATTGGTAAAACCGTCATGATCAAGGAAATCGCACAACTCACCATCAAGCCCGGCATGGACAAGCAACTGGAGCAGGGCGTGAGCCAGGCCACGCCGCTGTTCCTGCGCTCGCGCGGCTGCCACGGCGTGCAGCTGTTCCGCTCGATCGAGCAGCCGGAACAATACACGCTGGTGGTGGAATGGGAGACGGTGGACGACCATATGGTCCATTTCCGCGAATCGCCCGAGTTCCAGCAATGGCGCGCCCTGGTCGGTGAAACCTTTGCCGCGCCGCCTAATGTGCACCATGTGGCCAAGGTCCTGTAAGCGCACGCCATGAGCACCCGGCCGGAACGTCCCCGCCATTTCTCGATGCTGCGCGAGCTGCAGCTGGCCGATGTCTTTACGCTGGGCAATGCGGCCTGCGGCATGGGGTCGGTGTTCTTCGCCATGTTCTACGTGGCCGACCAGCAGTTGTCGCATTTCTACACGGCGGCGGCATTGGCGCCGCTGGCCTTTATCTTCGACGTGCTGGACGGCCGCATCGCGCGCTGGCGTCATGCGCATTCGGCGCTGGGGCGCGAACTGGATTCGCTGGCCGACGTGATCTCGTTCGGCGTCGGGCCGGCCACGCTGGCCTTTGCCGCCGGCATGCGCGGCGGCTGGGACCTGGCCGTGCTGATCTACTTTGTCTGCTGCGGCGTCAGCCGGCTGGCGCGCTTCAACGTCACCGCTGAATCGCTGGCAGAGGGCAGCGACAGCGGCAAGGTCGCCTACTTCGAAGGCACGCCGATCCCGACCAGCGTGCTGCTGACCGCGGTGCTGGCATGGTGCGCCTGGCAAGGCCAGCTTGGCGGCGAACTGCCGGGCGGCGCGTGGGTGCTGGGCCCGGCGGTGCTGCATCCGCTGGTGCTGCTGTTCGCGCTGTCGGGCACGCTGATGGTCAGCAAGACGCTGCGCATTCCCAAGTTCTGAGCCGCCGGCGGCTTCGCTTCCGGCGGCCCCTTGCTGCGGGCCTCAGGCAGGCGCCGCATTTCCCGCCTCAGGGCCTGCTGGCCGCGTGATGACCTGCCCGTTGCGCGCCCCGCTGTGCGCGCCGTGCTGCCAGGTAATGGCGCCGTTGACGATCACGGTGTCGATGCCTTCGGCTGGCCGGGTGGGGGTTTCGTAACTGGCGGCATCGCGCACGTTGGCCGCATCAAAAACGACGATGTCGGCATGATTGCCCACGGCGAGCGTGCCGCGCCGGTGCAGGCCGAAGTTGCGCGCCGTCAGCCCGGTCATTTTCCAGACCGCCGTCTCCAGCGGGAACAGGCCGACCTCGCGGCAGTAGTGCCCCAGTACGCGCGGGAAGGTGCCCCACAGGCGCGGATGCGGACTGGCGCCGACGGGGATGCCGTCGGAGCCGATCATGGTTTCGTCGAAGGCAAGGATGCGCTGGACGTCGTCCTCGTCCATCTGGAAGTAGATCGCGGTGCCCGGCTGCAGGCGGCGCGCGGCTTCGTCCTTGGGCACGCCCCATTCCCTGGCGATGTCGTCGAGATCGCGGCCCGCGCATTCGGGGTATGGCTCGCTGGCGGCGATCAGCACCCGGCCGTCGAGCATGCCGCGGTCGGTCCGGATCATGGTGGAGCCGGCCGTGTATGGGTAGCAGTCGAGCGACACGCACTGGTGCTTCATGGCCTCGCGGATAAAGGGCAGGGTCACCTGGCTTTTGCCGAAGTTGGCCTGCCTCTGCACCTTGTGGTGCGACACCACCACCGGTACGTCGAGCTCGCGGCCGATGCGGAAGGTCTCGTCGAGCGAGGCCATGACGTGGTCGGACTCGTCGCGCATATGCGTGACATAGAGCGCCTTGCGGGCACTGAGCGGCCGGCAGACTTCGATGATCTCCACGGTCGTCGCCATGGCGGCGGGCGGATAGAAGGTGCCGGTCGACAGGCCGATCGCGCCGGCTTGCATGGCTTCCTCGACCAGCGCCTGCATGGCGGCGATCTCTTTGGCATCGGCTGGCCGGTCCAGCGCCGCCATGGTGACCGCGCGCAAGGTCGAATGCCCGACCATGGCGGCCACGTTGACCGAGCTCGGCATGGCGCGCAGCGCGTCGAGGTAGGCCGCGAAGCTGGTGAAGCGGCCTTGCGCGGGTGTGTCGATCAGGCTCAGCGGCATCGGCAGGTCCATGTCGGCACGCAGCGGCGCGGCGCTGATGCCGCAGTTGCCGGCGATCACGGTGGTCACGCCCTGCGAGATCTTGAACGGCATGGTGGGTTGCGACAGCACCGCCTGGTCATCATGCGTGTGCGCGTCGATGAAGCCAGGGGCGACGATCAGGCCCATGGCATCCAGCACACGGTCGGCCGTGTGCCCGGCGAGGTCGCCGATCGCCGCGATGCAGCCGTCGCGCACGCCGATATCGGCGCTGAAGCGGGGTGCCTTGCTGCCATCGATCACGGTGCCGCCGGCGATCAGCAGGTCATAGTGCGCGGCGTGTGCGGAGGTGGGGTCGGACATGGGGGTTCCCTTCCTGGACGGGAGCGTATCGGTCAGCGGAAATGGCAGGCCACCTGGTGGATGCCGGTGGCGGAGGGCCGTTCGGTCAGCAAGGGGGCCTGCTCCTTGCAGCGGGCTTGCGCATGCGGGCAACGCGTGTGGAAGCGGCAGCCCGCTGGCGGATTGGCCGGGCTGGGCGGATCGCCCTGCAGCAGCAGGCGCCGCGCGGGCCTGCGCGGGTCGGGCACCGGCACGGCGGACAGCAGGATCTCCGTATAGGGGTGGCGCGGCGCGGAGAACAAGGTGTCGCGGTCGGCCAGTTCGACGATCTGGCCAAGGTACATCACGGCGACCCGGTGGCTGATATGGCGCACCACGGCCAGGTCGTGCGCGACGAACAGGTAGGCGATGCCGAACTCGGCCTGGAGGTCCATCAGCAGGTTGACCACCTGCGCCTGGACGGAAACATCGAGCGCCGATACCGGCTCGTCGCAGACGATCAGCTTCGGGTTGAGTGCCAGTGCGCGCGCGATGCCCAGCCGCTGGCGCTGGCCGCCGGAGAACTCGTGCGGGAACTTGCGCACGGCTTCAGGCCGCAGGCCGACCTTGCTGAACAGCCATTGCACGCGCTCGTTGCGCTCGGCACGCGACTGCAGGCCGAAGTTGCGCAGCGGCTCGGCGACGATCTCGCCCGCCGTCAGCCGCGGGCTGAGCGAGGCATAGGGGTCCTGGAAGATGATCTGCAGGTCGCGCCGGCGCTGCCGCATGGCGCTTGCCGGCAGGCCCAGCAGTTCCTCGCCGTCGAGCTGCACCGAGCCTGAAGTCGGCTCGATCAGGCGCAGCACCGACTTGGCAGTGGTGGTCTTGCCGCAGCCGGATTCGCCGACCAGCGAGAGCGTCTCGCCGCGCTCCACGGTGAAGGACACGCCGTCCACTGCCTGGATCGGCGGCCTGGGCGGCGCCAGCCAGCGCCGCGGTGCGAGATAGTGTTTCCTGAGGCGGTCGACCTTGAGCAGGGGCGTTGGCGTGGCGGAGGTCGTGCTCATGCGATGGCTTCCTGGGCTTGTGGGTTGCACTCGATGCGGCCTTCCTCGACGGCGAAGCAGGCCACCGCATGGTCGCCGCGGTGGCGCGTGAGCTGCGGGAGCTCGCGCGCGCAGCGCGCGTCGGCATGCGCGCAGCGTGCCGCGAAGGCACAACCGCGGCGCTCTTCCAGTGGCGATGGCACCAGGCCGGGGATTTCGGCCAGGCGCCGGCTGCTGGTGTTCATCGACGGCATCGATGCCATCAGCGCGCGGGTGTAGGGGTGCAGCGGGCGGTCGAACAGCTCGGTGACGCTGGCTTCCTCGACCTTGCGCCCGGCGTACATCACGATCACGCGGTCGCAGCATTCGGCCACCACGCCCAGGTCGTGCGTGATCATCACCACGCCCATGCCCAGGTCCTGCTGCAGGCGGCGGATCAGGTCCAGGATCTGCGCCTGGATGGTCACGTCGAGCGCCGTGGTGGGTTCGTCGGCGATCAGCACCTCGGGGTTGCAGGCCAGCGCCAGCGCGATCATCACGCGCTGGCGCATGCCGCCCGAAAGCTGGTGCGGGTACTCGTTGACGCGGCGCTCGGGCTCGGGGATCTGCACCAGCCGCAGCATCTCCACCGCGCGCCTGAGCGCCTCGGCGCGGCTCGCGCCCTGGTGCAGCTGCACGGTTTCGGCAATCTGGCGGCCAATCGTCAGCACCGGGTTCAGCGAGGTCATCGGCTCCTGGAAGATCATCGAGACGCGATTGCCGCGGATGCGGCGCATCTCGCGTTCGCTGAGCTGCAACAGGTCCGTGCCGCGCAGCCGCACCGCGCCGCGGATGCGTGCCGGCGGCGTGGGCAGCAGCCGCATGATGGACAGCGCCGTCACGCTCTTGCCGCAGCCTGACTCGCCCACCACGCCCAGGGTCTGGCCGGCGCGCACGGTGTACGAGACGCCGTTGACCGAGCGGGCCGGCCCGGTGAGCGTGTCGAAATGCGTGTGGAGGTCCTCCACTTCGAGCAGCGGCTCGCCCGTGGCCGGCCTGACATGGGACATCGCGCGCGACATCGTGATGGTCATGGTTGCGCTCCCGGATTCAGAGTTGCCGCGCCAGGCGCGGATCGAGCGCGTCGCGCAGGCCGTCGCCGAGCAGGTTGATGGCCAGCACCGTCGCGGCCAGCAGGATGCCCGGGTACAGGATGATGTGGAAGGCCACGGCCACGAAATTGCGCCCCTCGGCCATCATGTTGCCCCAGCTAGGCATCTGGGCGGGCACGCCGACGCCGAGGAAAGACAGCGCGGCTTCCGTGAGCACGGCGGTGGCGGCCACGAATGTGGCCTGCACGATCAGCGGCGCCACCATGTTGGGCACCACGTGGCGCACCAGGATCACCGGCAGGCGGGTGCCGACCGCATGCGCCGCCTCGACGTAGAGCTGCTCGCGCAGGGTCAGCGCCAGCGAGCGCACCAGCCGCACCACGCGCGGGACCTCGGGTATGGCGATGGCGATGATCACCGCGCCCAGGCTGGCCTGCGTAACGGCCATCAGCGCGATCGCCAGCAGGATCCCCGGAATCGCCATCAGGCCGTCCATCACGCGCATCACCAGGGAGTCCGCGCGGCGCACGAAGCCTGCGACCAGGCCCAGCAGCACGCCGGACACGGTTGCCAGCAGCCCGACCGACAGGCCCACGATCATGGAGACGCGGCCGCCCCAGACCGCGCGGCTGAATACGTCGCGGCCGAGCGCGTCGGTGCCGAACCAGTGCTCGGCCGAGGGCGGCTGCATGCGCGCCAGCGGGTCGATGTCCTGCGGGTCGACGGTGGCAATCCAGGGCGCGCCGAGGGAGAGCACGGCGATCACCGCCAGCAGCAGCGCACCCAGGATCAGCGTGGGGTGCTTGCGCGCCCAGTGCCAGCGCGGCAGCACGAAAGGCGCATGGTCGGGTGCCGGTACGGCAAGTTCGGTGGCGGGTCGGGAAGTGGTCATGTCAGCGGGTCTCGCGGCGAGCCATCAGTACTTGATGCGCGGATCGAACAGCCGGTAGCTGAGGTCGATCATCAGGTTGATCAGCACGTAGACCCCGGCGGAGACCAGCAGCACGCTCTGGATCACCGGGTAGTCGTGGCGCTGCACCGAGTCGACCACCAGGCGGCCGACCCCGGGGATCGCAAACACGGTCTCGGTCACGACCACGCCGCCGATCAGCAGCGCGATACCCATGCCGACGGTGGTGGCGATCGGGATCGCCGCGTTGCGCAGCGCGTGGCCCAGCACCGGCAGCACGCCCAGGCCCTTGGCGCGCGCAGTGCGGATGTAGTCTTCATGCAGGACTTCCAGCACGGTGGCGCGCGTCATGCGCGTCACCAGCGCGATATAGACCAGCGCCAGGTTGACGCAGGGCAGCACCAGGCTGCGCAGCCATGCGCCAGCGCCGTCGGCGAGGCGCGCATAGCCCTGCACCGGGAACCACGGCAACTGGATGGCAAAGGCGTAGACCAGCAGGTAGCCCACCAGGAACACCGGCAGCGAGAATGCCAGCACCGCGAACAGCATCACCAGCCGGTCGACCCAGCTGCCCGCGCGGTACGCGGCCAGCGTTCCCAGCGGCACCGCGACCAGCAAGGTCAGCAGCATCGTCAGCGCGGCGACAGAGACGGTCGGCTCCAGCCGCTGCGCCAGCAACTGCGCCACCGGCACCTGGGTGAAGATGGAGGTGCCGAGGTCGCCGGTGGCGAGCCGGCCGAGCCACAGCAAGAACTGCCGCCACAGCGGCTGGTCCAGCCCCAGCACGCCGCGCAGCCTGGCGATGTCGTCAACGGTCGCGAGGTCGCCTGCGATCAGCGCCGCCGGATCGCCCGGCGACAAGTGGATCAGCAGGAAGACCACCACGGCCACCACTGCCATCACGGGCAGCGTCGCGGCCAGGCGTCGGAGCAGGTAGCCCATTGTCGTGTTTCCCCCGGTGGTTCGTGCTTCGTGGCTATTTGTCGAGCATCCAGACCGTGGGCATGCCGGCCCACATCTTGTCGATGCCCTTGAGGCTGGCACGCGCCGCGAACGCCGCCGAGTACTGGCCGGCGTTCACATAGGGCACCGCCTCATAGGCGCGCTTCTGGAAGGCATCGAGCAGTTCCTTGCGTTTGGCGGGCACGGTCTCGCGGACCCAGGCCGTGCGCAGGGCGTCGAGCGGCTTGTCGCAGGGCCAGCCGGGCAGGCTGGTGCCGCAGGGGGCGCTGAGGTAGGCATTGGTGATCGGGGAATCGGCATCGAACGCGCCCGCGACGGTCACGTACATATTCCAGCCCCCGGCCTCGGGCGCATCCCGCTTGGCGCGGCGCGCGCCGATGGAGGCCCAGTCCATGTTCTGCATGTCGACGTTCATGCCCATGCTGCGCATGGTCTGTGCCGCCATCAGGGCTTCAGCGTTGAGCTGGGGAATGTCGGTCGGCACCAGCAGCACCACCTTTTCGCCCTTGTAGCCCGCCGCACCCAGCAACTGCCTGGCGCGGGCCGGATCGGCCTTGCGGTACGGTTCGGCGCCGGCAGCGGTATCGTTGGGGCCGCCGCAGATGAAGAAGGTGGCGCAGTAGTTGATGCGCATGTCGAGCGGATAGCCCATGGCCGCGGTGAAGCGTTCCTGGCTGACCGCCTGCAGGAAGGCCTGGCGCACTTTCGGGTTGTTGAATGGCGGATGCAGCTGGTTCATCACCAGCACGCCCTGGTAGGCGCCGCCCGAGCCGATCTTGATGCCGGCGTCGCCGCGCAGCGGGGTGATGTAGTCCGGCGGTACCTGTTCGATCAGGTCGACCTCACCGCGCTTGAGCGCCGCGATGGCGCTGTTGGCGTCTGGCAGGTAGAGCCATTCGACGCGGTCCACGCGGGGCTGCTTGCTGCCGGCGAGGCCGCTCGCGGGCTCGCTGCGTGCCACGTAGTGCGGGTTGCGCACGAACACCGCCTTGTTGCCCGGCACCCATTCGTCGCGCTTGAAGATGAAGGGGCCGGAACCCAGCACCTCGGGCAGCGGCGCGGTGGCGGGCATCCTGGCCAGGCGCTCCGGCAGGATCACCGGGGGAAAGCCCGAGGGCTTGGCCAGCGCATCGAGCACCATGCCAAAGGGCTCCTTGAGCGTCAGCGTGAACGTGCGCGCGTCGACCGCCTTCCACTCGGCGCCGGCTTCGCCCATGGCACGCCCGAGGCTGTCGCGCGCGCCCCAGCGCTGCAGCGAGGCGATCGCGTCCGCCGAGGTAACCGCGCTGCCATCCGAGAACTTCAGGCCGGGACGCAGCGTGAAGCTCCACTGCCGGCCATCCTTCGAGCTGCTGTACTTCTCGACCATTTGCGGTTGCGCCTTGCCCTTGGCGTCCTGCGCGAACAGCGTGTCGTAGACCATGTAGCCGAAGTTGCGCGTGATGTAGGCCGTGGTGAAGGTCGGATCGAGGATCTTCAGGTCGGCATGCGCCACGACCTTGAGCGTCTTGGTCTGTGCCAGCACGGGCAGGCTGGCGCCTGCCAGGACCAGGGCGCCCGCCGCGAGCGCGGCGGACAGGGATCGGTTTGGTGTCATCTGCAGTCTCCGTTTTCTTCGTTGTCGTTGTTGTCGTGAACGCAGCCAGGCGGCCGGCGCTCAGGCCGCGGCGCTGTCCAGGGGCCACTTGGGCCGTTGGATCTTGCGATAGGGCAGGGTCGTGAGGTCAAGCGTGACGGCACCCGGGGCGCCTGCGTAGATCACGTGCCTTGCCACTTTCGAGAAGGACGCGTAGAAGTGCTGCGAGGACTTGACCACGATGATCTGCTTGCGCGCCAGGTCACAGCCCAGCTGGGTGAACATGTCCGTGCCCATGGCCTGGTTGCGCAGCGTGATCAGCACGATATCGATGCCGTTGGCTTCCACCAGCGCGCAGTCGCCCATCGGCACCGGCGCGTCGGACAGCCCGGTCATCACCATGTCGGGCAGCAGAGCCTTGACCGTGCAGTCCAGGTCCAGCGGATCGCCGGATAGCGGACTGATCTTGCCGCCGATGCGCATCGACAGGCGTGCGCCCACGCCGGCATCGAAGGCGATGCGCACCGCGATCGGGTCCCACATCGGGCCGACCGCCGCATTGCCGATGCCGCGCTCGATCATGCGGCGCAGGACAAAGGTGGAGTCGCTGGCTGCACCGCCGCCGGGATTGTCGGCGCCGTCGGCCAGCACCACCGGCCCGCCGTCGCAGGCCAGCGCCTCGTCGAGCGAGGTATCGATGTCCGGGTAGCGCACCGTGAGCCCGTCGCGCATGGCGACCAGTTCGTCGGCCAGTTGCCGCGCCAGCGCATCGGCCCTGGCCGGGTTGCCATCGGTGTAGACCAGCACCTTGGTGCCCATCCCCGGCACATCGCCCCATGAAAACCCATGTGCCACCGAGATCGACAGCACGCCGTCGCGCCCTTCCAGCGACTGGATGCGGTCGATGAAGCCGCGCGCCGGCTCGCGCGAGGTGTGGACCGTGACGATCATGCTGCAATCGACCACCGCCGCCACCGGGCGAACCTTGCCTTCCACCGTGGCCGCGCACAGGTCGACCAGTTCCAGCGCGCGTTCCAGCACGTCGGTATGCGGGTATTCCTTGAAGGCAACCATCACGTCGGCGTACGCCGTCATCTCGGGCGTCAGGTGGCAGTGCGGGTCCAGCTCCGCGCCGATCACCACGTCCGGGCCGACGATGGCGCGCACACGCTGCAGCAGGTCGCCCTCGCAGTCGTCATAGCCATCGGCCACCATCGCGCCGTGCAGACCGAGCAGCACCATGTCCACCGGCAGCGCCGCGCGCAGGTCGGCCAACAGTTCCTCGCGCAGGGTTTCGTAGGCATGGCGGGTGGTGGTGCCGCTGGGCTGCGCGCCGGCCACCATGCCTTCGCACAGCTGCCAGCCGCGCTCCTTGCCGCGGATCCGTGCAGCCCACAGCGGCCCTGAGAAAAACGTCATCTGGTCAGGGTGCTGGCCGGCAGCGAAGTAGCCGCGATCCCTGAAGGACGACAGGCCGGTGGGCATCGGCGCAAAGGTGTTGGTTTCGGTAGCGAGGGAGGCACTGAAGACACGCACGATGGTTGGCTCCTGGTCAGTCGGGGATTGGCGGTTGGGGGAAGACGCGATTCAGGCGGGAGCGGCCAGGCGGCGCAGGCGCGCCGGCCCAAGCATCCCGGCGCTCAGGCCGAACGAAGCGGGATGCGCCGGCACCGGCAGGCCGCGCGCCAGCGCGGCACAGGTCTCGCCCATGGCCGCCGAGGTCTGGATGCCGTAGCCGCCCTGGCCCGCCACCCAGAAGAAGCCCGGCACGGCGTCGTCGAACCCGCCCACCAGGTCGCCGTCGGCGACGAAGGAGCGCAGCCCGGCCCAGGTGCGAGCGGGGCGGCGGATCTTGAGCGAGGTCGCGGTCTCGATGCGGTCGATGGCGAGCGCGATATCCATTTCCTCGGGCTGGACGTCCTGTGGCTCGACGGGGTCGGCATTGGCCGGCGAGCCCAGCAACATGCCGGCATCGGGCTTGATGTACCAGTCCTCGTCGGCGCCGAAGACCATGGGCCAGCCGCTGGTGTCCATATCCGCGGGCGGAGCAAAGACGAAGGCAGAGCGGCGGCGGGGTTCAATCCCCAGCGTCTGCACGCCGGCCAGCCGCGCGATGACGTCGGCCCAGGCGCCGGCGGCGTTGAGTACCACCGGTGCCGCATATACCGACCCGCCAGCCTCCACGCGCCAGTGGTCCCGCACGCGTGCCATGGCCGTGACTTGGGCATCGCACACCAGCTTGCCGCCGGCCTGGCGCATGCCGCGCAGGTAGCCCTGGTGGATCGCGTCCACATCCATGTCTGCGGCGCCGGGCTCATAGACGCCCCCTACCAGTTGCTCCGCGCGCAGCGCCGGTACGCGCTCGCACGCTTGCGCGGCACTCAGCAGGCGGGCGTCGGGATCGACGGCGCGCACCACGTCCCAGTGCGCGTCAAGCAAATGCTGTTGCCCGGGGCCGGCGACCATTAGCGCGCCGCGCGGCGTGAGCAGCGGGTGCGAGGCAAATCCCGGCGGCGGATCCTGCAGGAAGGCGCGGCTTGCCATCGTCAGCGCGCGGACCTGGGTGGTGCCGTAGCTTTCCATGAACAACGCCGCCGAGCGGCCGGTCGAGTGGTAGCCAGGCTGGGCTTCGCGTTCGAGCAGGATGACGCGGCCATGGGGCGCGAGCCAGTACGCGACGGAAGCACCGGCAATGCCGCCTCCGATGATGAGATAGTCGGTTGGAATCGGTGAGGCAGCGTGAGTCGGGTGCATGGATCAGGTGGCAGGAGAGCGCCTGCGGGGCGCTCGTGCATTCGGAATGGGAGTGAGTGTAGGCAAGAATTTGCGTATATGCAAATTGCGGATACGCAAATCTTGCGCTAAGGTGGGCGGCAGGGGATGAGCCTTGGCACGGTCTGCTCTGTTAGCATTCCGTCCAAAGGAAAAAAGGACGCAGGCTTGAAACCACACACCGCCCAGAGGCGCGGCAGCGGCATCGGCATCGATGACGACGAGTCGCGCACGCTCGACCGCGAAGCCTTTGGCAAGCGCCTGCGCTCGGCGCGCAAGGCCTTCGGCTGGACGCTGGCGCACCTCGCCGAACTGTCGGGCGTCTCGATCACCACCATCTCGCGTGCGGAGCGCGGGCAACTGGCGCTGGGCTACGAGAATTTTGCTGCGCTGGGCCAGGCGCTGCAGATGGACATGGGCTCGATGTTCGCGGGTGCCGGCACGAAGACCTCACCGTTCCAGGGGCCGGTCGTGACCCGGGCCGGCGCGGGCGTGACCTACCGGGGATCGTCGCTGACCTATGAATTTCTTGGCGCGGAGGCCGTTGGCAAGCAGATGAGCCCGGTGGTCGGCACCGTGCATGCGCGCCGCATCGAGGGCCCCGGTGACTTCTCGCGCCATCCCGGCGAGGAGTTTGTCTATGTGCTCAGTGGCGAGATCGAAATCCATTTCGACAACGGCGAGAAGCTGCACCTGGCGCGGGGCGATGCGTTGTATTTCGATGCCCGCATGGGCCACGCCTACATCAGCGTAAGCCGGCAGCTCGCCCGGATCGTGGGTGTGACCACCAGCGAAAGCAACTTGATGAAGTCGGCCCAGGCGGCGAAGCCGGCGGCGGTGCCAGAACGGACCGTCGGGCGCACGCAAGGGAAAGCCCCAGCGACCAGGGGCAAGGGCAAAGGCTGAAGGGGGCGGAACCCACGCTTTCAGGATCCAGGGTGAAGCATTGCTTGCGGAGCCCCGTGTGGCCGTGGATGCGGCCTGCAGCATGGGGTTGGTGTTCTTCGCCATGTTCTTCGTGGCCGACCAGCAGCTGTCGCACTTCTTCACGGCGGTGGCGCGGCTTGCATGCCGTTGCGAGCAGGCTTTCCCCTGGTGAATTCAGTTTTTTTGAATTCTGGCTTTTCTCTTCTTGAAGCGCAAAATCAGAATCGCCTGATTTATTTTTCGACAGCACCATATTTACTATCCATCTTGAGTTGCAGCGCCGTCATTCCATGACCGCCGCAGCGATAGCGTGCCGCGAGACGCAGCGTATCCAGTCACTTTTTTTTCGGCACGAAAGCGTTCAACTCCACGGAGTGCTTCGCATGGGTAGCCGATTACCGATTTCCTCCCGTACCGTTACCGTATCCGGTGATGGGTTGCCGGAACTATTGGGACAGCCGCTGCTAGTATTTTCCAGACTGTCCGGCACCGAGGGTATCAATTCGCTGTTCGAGTATGAGCTGGAACTCAAGACGCCGGACGACCGCAATGTCCTGTACGGCCCGGCGGGCGATGTCGACCTGGAAGCCATGCAAGGCAAGGAGCTGACAGTCAGTATCGAACTGGACGGCTCCGGCAGCGGCTTGGACGGCGGCCTCGGCAGGGGCAAGCGCGAGATTACCGGGATCGTCACCGACGTGCGCGGCCCTTACCACGAAAACGAGCGCATTCGCTATCGCCTGACCTTGCGGCCCTGGTTTTGGCTCGGCACGCTCACCTCCACCTTCAAGCGGTTCCAGAACATGAGTGTCCTGGAAATCGTGGAAGCGGTGCTGAGCAGATATACCTTTCCGGTCGAGCGCCGGCTTTCACTCATCGAGTATCCCAAGCGCGAGTATCAATTGCAGGCCGGCGAGACCGACTACCAGTTCGTGCGCCGGCTGCTCGCAGAGTGGGGCCTGAATTTCCATTGGGAGCACACGAACGGCCATCACCGCATGGTGCTGACGGATGGCAATGGCGCCTTCCAGAACATCCCCAGCCCCGCGTATCACACCATCAACTGGCATCCATCCTCGGACCGGGTGGACGAAGAACACCTCCACCAATTCGAGGTACGCGATCGCCTGATTACTGGCTCGTGGGCGCACGGGGATTACGATTACAACCAGCCCCGCGCCGACCTGAACGTCTCCGTCGAAGACCCCCGCGAGACCAGCCATGCCACCTACGAACTGTACAGCTGGCCAGGCGATTACGTTCAGCCCAAGACCGGCAATGACGCCCGCAAGGAAGGCGACATGCTGGCGCGCATCAACATGGAACGCCTGCGGCAACACGGCGTGCGCGGGCGCGGCCAGGGCAACGTGCGCGCAATGGCGCCGGGCCACACCTTTACGCTGAAGCGCTTCCTGCGCGCAAAGGCCAACCGCGAGTACCTGATTTTCGCCACGCGCCTGCTAATCGAGGACGTGGGCGAGTTCGCGGGCAGCGACCAGCAATGGCGCTGCGAGGTGGAGTTCGAAGCCCAGCCCACCAGCGAAATCTTCCGGCCCGAGCCGGTCAAGAAGCCATACATCGGCGGGCATCACATCGCCAGGGTCGTCGGACCGGCCAATCAGGAAATCTGGAGTGATGATCTGGGACGGGTGCGCTGCCAGTTTGTCTGGGACCGCTACGGTAGTTTTGACGAGAATAGCTCCTGCTGGATTCGCGTAACCGGCTTCTCATCGGGCGGTCGCTTCGGCAACACGCACCTGCCGCGCATCGGCCAGGAAGTCATTGTCATATACGAGGGCGGTGACCCGGATCGGCCAATCATCATCGGGCCTGTCAATAACCGGCTGAACCTGCCGCCGTGGCAGTTGCCCAGCCAGCATGCATTGTCCGGCTACCAGAGCAAGGAACTGTTCGGGGAAGGCCGCAACCAGACCCTCTACGACGACACGAAGGGCCAGCAGCAAGTGCAAGTCGGGTCGGACTACCAGAACAGCCTGCTGGCCCTGGGCCACAATGTCCGGGTGAAGGGTTGGGAGGGGCGCAAGGACAAGCGGGGAGAAGGGTTCGAACTGCGCACCGACGCGCATGGGACGCTGCGCGCCGCACTTGGCCTGCTCATCACCACCTTTTCGCGCCTGAACGCTGAAGGCAACGCGATGAATGTGCGGGATGTCGTCCAGTTGCTCGAACAGGCACAGGGCATTGCCGCCACCATGGGAGAGAAGGCGACTGAAGCCCAGGCCCAGGATGGCGAACAGACCGACATTGCAAAACTGCTGGAGAAGCAGCTCGAGCAAATCCAGGGCGGAGGCGAACTGGAGGAATTTACCGCCCCCCATCTGGTATCGGCCAGCCCCGCCGGCATCGTCTCCACGGCAGCGGGTTCGACCCACATCGCCAGCGGTGGCGACACCGCACTGACCACGGGGGAGCACCTGTCCGTCACCGCCGGTGGCGGCTTCTTTGCCAGCGTGCGCAAGGCGCTGCGCATGTTCGCCTATGAGGCTGGCATGAAGCTGGTTGCAAACATGGGCGATATCGACCTGCAAGCCCTGAAGAACAATATCAACCTGCTGGCGAAGCTCAAGATCACCCTGACCGCCGACGAGATCACCATCCAGGCCAGGCAGAAACTGTTGCTGGCAGGCGGCGGCAGCTACCTGCGACTGGACGGCAACATCGAGCATGGCACCAACGGCAGGTTCACCGTCCACGCCGCCAGCAAGCTGCTGACCGGGCCGAACAGCATCCCGACGGAACTGAGCACAAAGCAGGTCTGCCTGGAATGCCTGCTCAAGGCAGCCAGGCGCAACACGGGCCTGCTGCTGCGCTGACCCGAGGACGGCGATGACAACCGAACCAAACCCCGTCTGCATCTACGCGCTCGCCGACGGCGCCCAGCACCCGCTGCTGATTGGCGACCTGATGCGCGAGGCCACCGAGCACCGCAATGTGTATGCCGGCCTCCCCGAGGAAGACGCGGGCGACGCCTCGCTGTTCCTGGCGCGCATTGCAGATGCAGGCGAACCGTGGCTTGCCAAGCTCGACGAACTGGACTTGCTCGCCCCCTGCATGACCCTGATCTGGAGCCGCGTCGGCATCGACGCGCTCGCCACGCACCTGCGGCAGTTCCTGATCGCCGACCTCGGCGACGGGCTGAACGCCATGGTGCGATATTTCGATCCGCGCAACCTGCGCACGGTCATGACGCTGTGGGGCGAAGAGACGACGCACAAGCTGATGGCACCCATTCTCCAGTGGAAGTACCGCGGGCATGAGACCGAGTGGAAGCGACTGGATGGGCCGCTGAACGGCAATCAGTTCGAGACGACACCAGTTGCCATTGCATTCGATGAGCAGCAGGTTGATGACTTCATGGCGCACTGCGAGCCGGATCAGATGCTGGCGGGCCTCGTTGAAGACGGCACCGTACCGGGCGATGGTCCCTACTTGCCGCGCTTCCTGGATTTCGTTGCGCGTTACAAGCACGTGGCTGCCTGGCGGCTCATCGAGCCCGCCGACCGCCTTGGGTACTGCCAATACTCGTACCGCTATGGCGCCGACTTTGATCAAGATCCAGAGGTGTACCGCGCGTTGGAACAACGGATGCACGAGGGCGGCAGCTTCAACGCCTGCATGGCCCATGTTCCTGACTACGTGTGGAAGCGCGTGATTGCCAGGCAGGCCGATCAAGAAGCGGAGAAGAATGATGACAAAAAATAGCTTGAATCGGAAGCGCGCACATCGATGGCAAGCCGCTCTGGTCTTGTTGGGCGCGCTCGGTGCCCTTTCCGCATGCTCGGGCGAATCGCGGACTGACTTGGTGGCCAAAACCGCCGTTGGAGTTGAGGAGGAGAAAATCAACTTCGGCAGCGCTCGCGGTCTGAACTACTCGTCCGATGCAATCTATAGCTATTACGTCACGGGTCCACGTGGAATGAATGGTGGTGGCGGAAACATGGGGCCTGCATACAAAGGAGGGCCTGCCGAGCCTGGCGAGATGTGTTGCGTCGGCATCCCTCAGCCATGGAAGCCCGGCACGCAGCTACGCATCGAATGGGAGCGCGACCGGAAGCCCTTTGACTACAAGGACAGAAGCGGGCTGGCGGTGCTGACTGCAACGGTCACCGTGCCGGAATACGGTCCGGATACCTACGGATTCTGGGCGATATTCCTACCGGGGGATCGTGTCAAAGTGATGGTCATGGACGGCAATGCGAATGGTCACAATTCCGTCAGAACGAAGCCCGCAGATGACGACCCTTTCGTCGTCCATGGTGTACGTGATGAGGCCCTGACCCAGCAAGCACTGAAGAGATTCCAATGATGACCGCTTTCCGCCTGCCCATTGCCATGCCGGAAACGGATAACGGTCGCCTTCCCGAGGGAAAGCGCGCCTACCAGAATGGCAGGACCACCGTGGACGATCCCCATGGCGACTGTGAACAGACGATTCACATCAACCTGTTCTTCGATGGTATCAGCGACTGCCAGGCAGACCGATCAAACAAACGGAGAAGAACGATGACAAAAAGTGGCTTGAATCGGAAGTGCACACATCGATGGCAAGCCGCTCTGGTGTTGCTGAGCGTGCTCGGTGCCCTTTCCGCATGCTCGGGAGAGTCACGGTCTGACCTGTCGGCCGATGCCGCCGGCGGGGCCGCCAAGGAAGAAATCTATGGGGGTGGCGTGCGCGGGCTGAACTACTCGTCAGATGCTATCTATAGCTTTAGCGTCACCGGGCCACGTGGCATGAACGGTGGCGGCGCAAACATGGGACCTGCATACAAAGAAGGCCCTGGCGAAGCGGGCGAGAAATGCTGTATCGGGATTCCGAAATTCTGGAAGCCAAGTACGCAACTGAAGATCAAATGGGAGCGCGACCGCAAGCCCTTCGACTACAAGGACAGAAGCGGGCTGGCGGTGCTGACTGCAACGGTCACCGTGCCGGAATACGGTCCGGATACCTACGGATTCTGGGCGATATTCCTACCGGGGGATCGTGTCAAAGTGATGGTCATGGACGGCAATGCGAATGGTCACAATTCCGTCAGAACGAAGCCCGCAGATGACGACCCTTTCGTCGTTCAAGGTGTACGTGACGAGGCCCTGACCCAGCAAGCACTGAAGAGATTCCAATAGTGAACGAGGGCGCACCTTCAACGCCTGCATAGCGGATGTCCCGGACTACGTGGGGAAGCGCGTGATGGTCACGCAGGCCGATCAACAAACGGATAAGACGATGAGAACAAGTAGCTTGATGCGGAAGCGCGCTCCTTCATGGTTCGCCGCGCTGGTGTTGCTGGGCGCGCTTGGAGCCATTTCGGCATGCTCGGGGGAGTCGCGGGCTGACCGGTCGGCCAATGCCGCTGCCGGCGCCGGCAAGGAAAAAATCTACGGGGGCGGCGTGCGCGGGCTGAACTACTCGTCAGTTGCCATCTATAGCTTCAGCGTCACCGGGCCACGTGGCATGAACGGTGGCGGTCCGAATATCAGCCCAGCGGGCAAGAACGGGCCATCCGGCGGAGGTGCGGAGATGTGCTGCATCGGCATCCCTCAGCCATGGAAGCCCGACACGCAGCTACGCATCGAATGGGAGCGCGACCGCAAGCCCTTTGACTACAAGGACAGAAGCGGGCTGGCGGTGCTGACTGCAACGGTAACCGTGCCGGAATATGGTCCAGATACCTACGGCTTTTGGGCGATCTTCCTGCCAGGGGATCGTGTCAAGGTCATGGTCATGGACGGCAATGCGAATGGCCACAATTCCGTAAAAACGAAGCCCGCTGATGACGACCCTTTCATCGTCCGTGGGGTACGTGACGAGGCCCTGACCCAGCAAGCACTGAAGAGGTTTCAATAATGAGTGTATTCCGCCTGCCCAATGCCATGCCGGAAACGAGCACCGGCCGCCTTCCCGAGGGAAAGCGGGCCTACGAGAACGGCAAGACCACGGTGAACGATCCTCTTGGTGCCTGTGAACAGACCATCCACATCAATCTGTTCTTTGATGGCACCAACAACAACGATGACATCAAGACTCCTGCCCGCTGGCGGGACTCGACGCAAAAGACGCACACCAACGTTGCGCGGTTGTTCTGGGCCTGCAAAGATCAGCCTGAGAGCGGCATATACAAATTCTACATTGCCGGGGTCGGCACGCCGTTCCCCGAGCTGGGCGAGGCGACCTATGACAGTTTTGGGAAGGGCTTTGCTGTGGGCTTTGCAAAGCGCTGCGCTTGGGGTTACACGCGCGTGCTGAACGCCGTGCACGAAGCTATGGTTCCGGGAGACAAAAAGGGTCTTATCAAGGATGACGAAGCTGCCAGGATTTGCGCGAAGCTCGACTGGAACCTCGGTTCCTCCTTGCTCACTACCAAGGAGAAGCACCTCGGCAGCCTGCACGAGTCGCTGGTTCAGCAATGCAAGCGCAACCGTCTCATCAGGAAGGCTTACATCAACGTGTTCGGCTTTTCGCGCGGCGCGGCGGGCGCCCGGGTGTTCGTCAGCAAGCTGATCAATTACTGGGCCAAGGCCGGGAAGCTGGCGGGCAAGATCGACTATGAAGTCAACTTCATGGGGCTCTTCGATACGGTCGCGTCGGTCGGCCCGCCCGAGTCGTTTCAATCCGCCGTGGATTTGGAATACTTCGACGGGCATTTCTGGGCGGCAGGGGGCGGCGGCCTGAACATTCCCGCCCAGGTGCGGCGGTGCGTGCATTTCTTCTCCATGCATGAACAACGCATGAGCTTCCCGCTGGATTCCATCCGGAAGGGGGAGAGCTACCCGGCAGGCGACAGCAAGCTGCTGGAAGTGCCCTATCCAGGCGTCCACTCAGACGTGGGTGGCAGCTACGCGCCGGGCGATCAGGGCAAGTCGGTCAAGGGCGAGGGCCACCGGTTGGGCAAGATTCCGCTGCACGACATGTACATCGAGGCACTGAAGGTCGGTGTGCCGCTGCGGCTGGTGGATGCCAAGAACGACGAAGACCGGATGGATGCGAACAACATGCAGGATTTCGCCATTGACCCTGCCGTCGCCAAGGCTTTCAACGATTGGCGGGCAACCCTGCCCGCCATTGACGGCGTGGAGAAGGCCCTCGAATTTGGCCTGCGGCAAAGCCTGCAATGGCGCACCTTGCGCGCACGCTGGCACACCGGCACCTACATTACCAACCAAGGGTTCTACCACTATTGCGCGGAGCCGGCGAACAAGCGCGAGGACAGCAAGACTCCCCAGCAACTGCGCACTGACGTGGATAAGGCAAGGAAGGCCGATCCGGTAATCCAGAAGCTGGAACAGGACAGCATCCAGTTGAAGCTTCAGGTCCAGCATCTCAGAGACCGCGCAATGTTTCCCCAGACGACTTCGCAGGACATGGCGGGTTTGACCAAGCGCCGAGCCCTGGAGGCCAAGATTGCCGCGAACGATGCCGCCATCGCCGCGCGGGAGAATGCGCTGATGGCGGAGGCGGTTGGCAAGAACCCGGCCGACTGCCGCCCTGGGGAAGGTGCCGACGAATTTGTCACCAATGACCGCACCGACTTGCTGGAGGCGGCTGAGGAATTCCAGTTGCTATTGGGATACCTGCACCCCGAGCTTCAGCCCAGCTTGAATGTGCGGAAGGAAATCATGGCCCGGCCGGTCTTTTCACCCATCGGGGCAGCGGAACGGGTCGCCAATGGTTTCAAGTACCTGGCGACCCCCCGCGCAGAGCGTCCACGCACGGATTCGAAGCTGCTCGTTATGGTCGACGACGATATCTTGACCAGAAGCGCTGCCGTTCGCGGTTATTGGCCCATCGATGACGTATTGGTGGAACCTGCGCCGGAGATGATCCTCTACCTGAGGGCCACGACCGCTGCCAAGGCCGTGGACGACTTTGCCTTGCGTGAGAAGGCAGCCATTGAGTTGTTCGATAACTACATCCACGACAGCCGCGCCTGGTTCCGTGTGCCGAATTTCCACGAATACGCACCAGGCGGCTACGGGTGGGCCAGGACATTCTTTGTCGGCGACAGCAAGGCAGTGCGGCACCTCGGCATGAGCGCAAAGGGCGTGTTGGACAAGGTGCAAGATACCGCTCTGGCCGTCGAGCGCAAAATCGATGCCACCAAGGACAGGGCGATGCGGGCATTGGGCGACGCAGCAGGGCGCGCAGCGGATGCCGCCCGGGATGCAGTCATCGATCAAGGCAGGAAGGCCATGGAAAGAGTCATCCCCTCGGGATTCCCGATGCCAAGACTGTGACGGGCGCATGATGGCAAATGCACCGCTCATGCCGCATCCGTCAATCCTTGAAGGAACGCCAACATGACAGCATGGCTAGACCAAGATGATCCCGCGCCGCAACGGACACGGCCGCCGAAACCAGGCTCCTCTGCCAGGCAGGCCGTAACCGGCCAGGAGGCCCAGGAGCCCGCCACGAAGCTTCTCCCTTCAGCCAAGACCATCGAGGCCCGCATCGCCGAGATCAACGGTGCGCGCAATCCCCTGCTGAAGGCCGCCAGGCCGCTGCTGCGCGCACTGGCAGACATCCCGCCCAAGCTGGACAAGCGCGGTGAGGTGGAACGTCTGCGCACCCTGCTGGAGCAGGAATTGCGCACCTTCCAGACGGTGTGCGACCGACTGAACATCGACCGCAAACACACCACCGCCGCGCACTACGCGCTCTGCACCGCGCTGGATGAGGCCGTGAGCCATACCGAGTGGGGCGGCGGCAGTGCGGCTTCGCTGGGCGCATGGCCTGGCAGCGCCCTGGCGTCGACCTTCCACCAGGACCGCGAGGGCGGCACCAAGGTGTTCCTCATCCTGGGCCGGTTGGTGGAATCGGTGGCCGAGAACATCGGCCCCATCGAGGTCTGCTACCACATCCTCTCGCTGGGGTTTCAGGGGCGGTATCGCGGCGTGGCGGACGGTGACCAGCAACTGCACGCGATCCGGGGACGCTTGCTCGATGCGATCAGCAAGCACAACGGACCGCTGCCCAAGGAACTGTCTTCCCACTCGCAGCCCGCCCCGCCTGGCCGCTTCCATCACCTGAGCGGCATCCCGGTCTGGATGACCTGCGCAGCGGGCCTTCTGGCCGTCGCGGGCCTGGCCGGATACTACAAGTACCAGCTGATGCTCCAGGAGCGTGACGTAGTGCAACAGATCGGGGCCATTGGCAACCTGACTCCGCCCCCGGCACCGAAGGCGTTGCGCCTGGCCGAGCTGCTCAAGGACGAGATCGCGCGCGGCGTGGTAGCTGTCAGGGACGACAACCAACGCAGCACCGTAGTGTTCCGCGGCGACGACATGTTTGGCGCGGGCCGGGCCGAGGTCAATGCGAAGCTGACGCCGGCGCTGAACAAGGTGGCGGGCGAAATCAATAAGTTGCAGGGCAAGGTGCAGGTGATCGGCCACAGCGACAACCAGCCCATCAAGAGCGCCCGCTACCCGTCCAACCAGGCCCTGTCCGAGGAGCGTGCCGCCATGGTCAGCGAATACCTCGCCAGCCAGGGCGTCGCCAAGGGACGCCTCGAAGCCGTCGGCAAAGGCGACACCGAGCCGTTGACGGACAACAAGACCCCCGCCGGCCGCGCGGCGAACCGGCGGGTGGAAGTGGTCGTCACACAGTAGGCGCGGGATCTGCACTTCCCCCTCCTCAGGCCAGCAGCACGTGCCCTGAGCCGGTATCGATCAGGCTGACGCGCGCCCCCTGCCGGATTGAAAGTCCCCACGTGCCCGGTCCGGGCACCTGCGCCACGGATCAGCACGTTGCCTGTCCAAGCGCACGCTGCTCTATGCCAGCGTCGGCACCGTGCAGAACAGCGCCACGACGAACTTGCCACGCGTCGTTGCTCGTCGTTGCCATAGCTACGGCTATGGCGCCTCCTCGCGCCTAGCCTGACGACCGACCGGGCGATTTCATTTGGCAAGCTATCTACGGAACAGGACACTAGGCCCGCGCCGCCTCTGTTGCCGCCGCCGCGCGTGTCCGGCTGACCATCAGCGCCAGCAACGCCGCGACCATGCAGGCCGCGCCGGCCGCGTACAGCGCCGGCGTATAGGTCAGCAGCAGCGTACGGCTCAGGCCCGCGCCGAACGCCGCCACGGCCGCGCCGATCTGGTGGGCCGCGAAGATCCAGCCGAACACCATCGGCGCGCGTTCGCGCCCGAAGGCGGTGGCCGCCAGCTTGATCGTGGGCGGCACGGTGGCGATCCAGTCCAGGCCGTAGAACATCGCAAAGACCGACAGGCCGTACAGCGTGAAGGTTGAATGCGGCAGCCAGAACAGCGACAGGCCGCGCAGCGCGTAGTACCAGAACAGCAGCTTGCGGCTGTCATAGCGGTCCGACAGCCAGCCCGACAGGATGGTGCCGACAAAGTCGAACGCACCCATCATCGCCAGCGCCGAGGCGGCCGGCACCGGGCCCATGCCGAAATCGCCGCACAGTGCAATGAAGTGGGTCTGGATCAGCCCGTTGGTGCTCAGGCCGCAGATGAAGAAGGTGCCGGCCAATAGCCAGAAGGTCTGGGTACGGGCGGCATCGCGCAGCACCAGGAAAGGCCCGCGCAGCGTGAACGGCATGACGGGTTGCGCGGCGGGCGGCGTGGCCGGATGGGCCGGATGGGCCGGGACCTCGCCGAACGCGGCCAGGCCGACATCGGCGGGGCGGTTGCGCATCAGCGCGAACACCAGCAGCGCCAGCGCCGCGCAGGCAGCCAGCACCGGCAGCACGGCCACGCGCCAGCCCATATGCTCGATCAGCCAGGCGGCCACCGGCAGGAAAGCCAACTGCCCCGTCGCCGCGCTGGCTGTCAGGATGCCGATCACCAGCCCGCGCCGCGCGCTGAACCAGCGGTTGGCGACCACGGCCGCCAGCACCAGCGCGGTCAGCCCGGAGCCAACGCCCAGCATCAGGCCCCAGGCGACAAAGAGCTGCCACAACTCGGTCGACACGGTGGCCAGCGCCATGCCGCCGGCAATCAGCGCCAGCGCGGCGCAGACCACGTTGCGCACCCCGAAGCGATCCATCAGCAGGGCGGAGAAAGGCGCCATCAGCCCGAACAATGCAAAGCGAAACGCCAGGATCGATGAGATCTGGTCGGTGTTCCAACCCATCTCCTTGGTCAGCGGCTTCAGGAAGGCGCCAGGCAGGCCAAGCGCGGCCGAGGTGGTGAGCATCACCAGGAAGGTCAGGGCGGCGACCAGCCACGCGTAGTGGATGCCGCGCCGGTCGAGCCGGCTGGAAAGGGCTTGCGCGAACATGGGGGTCTCGTTGTCAGGGTCCGGGAGGCGTTGGCAAAGGGCAAAGCGAAGCCATCCCCGCCGTGTCTGACGGCGGCGAGGGTGTTTCAGCCTTGGGGAAAACGGGGTCTAGGCGGTGCTGCCCAGCAGGCGGGTCCGCACCGCGTTCAGCATTTCGTCGGAGAGCGGATCGCCGTCGGTGGCACGCGCCAGCGTGAGGGCGCCGACCAGCAGCGCCATGCGCACCAGCGCTTCATCGTGGCGCGCTTGCGGGTCATCGGTTTCAACGGTCTGCGCCATGTCGTCCACCAACACGCGCAAGCCTTCCACGTAGGCCTGGCGCACGGGCTTGCCGGCGGGCTCGCGGGCCACGTCCACGGCCAGCGCCGCGGCGGCACAGCCCACGCCCGGGTTGGCGCAATGCGCGGCGGTCAGGTAGGGCTCAACCAGGTTGGCCAGCATGGCCTTGCGGTCGCCGCCGGCGCGGGCCAGGCGGCGTTCCCAGCGGGCGGTCGATTCTTCAAACGCGCGCTTGCAGGCCTGCGCGGCCAGCGCGTCCTTGGAGGCGAAGTGGCCATAGAAGCCGCCATGGGTCAGGCCCGCGTCGGCCATCAACTCGGCCACGCTGACGCCATTCAGGCCACGTTCGCGGAACAGGCGCGACGACGCCTGTTCGATCGCCTCGCGGTTCTTGTCGGTTTGTTCGCGTGATGCGCGTGCCATCTGAAGACCTCTTCGGGATTTCTGCCTTGACCGGAGTTTAGATGATGACCATACTTTATTCAATAGATGACAGTTATCATCTATGTGCAGTCTCCCTTTCGCCGCATTTGTGCCGATGTGCTGTCCAGGTGCCGGCTCCCAATCCTCACAGGAGTGATCAGTCATGCAGAACCTTTTCGACCTTGGCGGCCGCGTCGCCGTCATCACCGGCTCCACCCGTGGCATGGGCCTGGAAATGGCGCGCGCGCTCGGCGCGGCCGGCGCCGCCGTGGTGGTGTCCGGGCGCGATGCAGGCGCGGCGCGCGACGCCGCCAGTCAGCTGGAGGCCGAGGGCATCCGCGCCACCGGCATCGCCTGCGATATCGCCGATGTCGAAAGCGTGCGCGCCTTCGCGGAGCAGGCGCTGGCCGCGTATGGGCGCGTCGATGCACTGGTGCTCAATGCCGCCGCGAGCGGCCAGCCCGGATCGATGCTGAGCCAGGGACCCGAGGTGTTCGATGCGGCGATGGCGGGCAATGTGCGCGGCAACCTGGTGCTGGTGAACGCCCTGGCGCCGCAGATGATCGAGCGCCATGACGGATCCATCATCTTCATGTCGAGCATTGCCGCCAGGCGTGGCTCTGCCTTCCTGGGGATGTACAGCGTGACCAAGGCCGCCATCGACCAGGCGGTACGCAGCCTGGCGCTGGAGCTGGGGCCGTCCGGCATCAACGTCAACGCAATCAATCCCGGCCCGGTGCGCACCGAGTTCTCGCGCGACGCGCTGTGGGGCGACCCGGAGCGCGAGGCGCGGCTGGCTGCCGGCGTGCCGATGCGGCGCATCGGCGAGGCCAGCGATGTCGCGGGTCTTGCCGTCCTGCTGGCGGCACCGTCCGGGCGCTTTATCAACGGGCAGAGCATCGGCGTCGATGGCGGGCTGTCGGTGCAGTAGCCCCGGGCCTTGGCGGCCGGCCAATGCTCAGTGTCATTCGCCGGGCAGGGGGGCGAAATGTGCATACATATGAACGCGCCTTCAGCACGTTGAAGGGTTTTCCCGTATCGTCTTGACCTGACGTTCACCATGCCTTGTGTGCAGCCCTCGCACCACTAGTCCCGGCATGGCGGCAACCGGTAAAGACAGTGTCCAGCACAGCACCCCTCCAATCCGCTTCCACCGCGGACGCCGCCATGACTTCGCGCGAGCGCCGCGGCATGGCCGCCATCCTCATCGCCGTCGCCCTTGCCACCCTGGATACCGCGATCGCCAACACGGCGCTGCCGTCGATCGCGGCGGACCTGCGCGCCACGCCGGCCGCGTCGGTGTGGGTGATCAATGCCTACCAGCTGGCCATGGTGTCGACGCTGCTGCCGTTCGCGGCGCTGGGCGGCGTGGTGGGCCACCGGCGCATCTACCTTGGCGGCGTGGTGCTGTTCACGGCCGCCTCCGTGGTGTGTGCGCTGGCGTGGTCGCTGCCGACGCTGGCGGCGGCGCGGGTGCTGCAAGGCATCGGCGCGGCGGCAATCATGAGCGTCAACACGGCGCTGATCAGCGCGATCTTCCCCACGCACCGGCTCGGGCGCGGGCTGGGGCTCAATGCGCTGGTGGTGGGCGTGTCGTTCGCGGTGGGCCCGACAGTGGCCTCGGTGATCCTCTCATTTGGCACGTGGCCGTGGCTGTTCGCCGTCAACCTGCCGATCGGCCTGCTCGCGCTGGCGATCGGGCGCGGCTCCTTGCCGCAGACGCCGCGCAGTGCGCATGGTTTCGACCGCGTCGCGGCGGGGCTCAGCGTGGTTGCCTTTGCCGCACTGGTCCTTGCGCTGGGCGAAGGCGCGCAGCGCGCGCCGCTGCACCTGTCACTGGCCGCGGCGGGCATCTTCGTGGTGACATTCGGCCTGCTGCTGTGGCGCGAGCGCGGCCATCCGGCACCGATGCTGCCGGTGGACCTGTTCCGGCGGCCCATGTTCGCGTTGTCGACGCTGACCGCGGTGTGCTCCTTCGCCGCGCAGGGCCTGGCCTTCGTCTCGCTGCCGTTCTACTTCCAGCACGTGCTCGGGCGCGGGCAGGTCGAGACCGGTTTCCTGCTGACCCCGTGGTCCGTCGTGGTGGCGCTGATCGGGCCGCTTGCCGGGCGCCTGTCTGACCGCTACCCGCCGGCCGTGCTCGGCGGCGTGGGGCTGGCGGTGCTCAGCGCCGGCATGCTGTCGTTGGCCATGCTGCCGGCCGACCCTAGCGCGCTCGATATCTGCATCCGCATGTGCATCTGCGGCGCGGGTTTCGGCTTCTTCCAGTCGCCCAACCTCAAGGCGTTGATGACGAGCGCCCCGCGCGAGCGCAGCGGCGGCGCCAGCGGCGTGGTGGCCACGGCGCGACTGCTGGGGCAGGCCACCGGTGCGGCGCTGGTGGCGCTGTGCTTTGGCATTGCCGGGGACCACGGGCCGGGGTTGGCCCTGGCGCTGGGCGCGGGCTTCGCCGGGCTGGCCGCGATCGCGAGCTGGCTGCGGCTGGCAGCGCGCGATCCGCTGGCGGCGTAGCGGCGTGGCCGGGCCGGCAGCAATCCCGGCGCCGTCCTAAAATCGATACTTCCTGTCCGATCCCTGCATGGAGCAGCACGCATGAGCCTTCTGTTCGAATCGCTCGTCATCGGCGACCTCACCCTCGCCAACCGCATCATCATCGCCCCGATGTGCCAGTATTCCGCGCAGGACGGCAACGCCGGCGACTGGCACATGATCCACCTCGGTTCGCTGGCGCTGTCCGGCGCCGGCATGCTGATCGTGGAAGCCACGGCCGTCTCGCCCGAAGGGCGCATCACGCCGCAGGACCTGGGCCTGTATTCCGACGAAAACGAGGCGGCGCTTGGCCGCGTGGTCAAGGCGATGCGCGCGCATTCGCCGATCGCCATTGCGATCCAGCTGGGGCATGCCGGCCGCAAGGCGTCGAGCCAGGCGCCGTGGGATGGGGGGCAGCAGATCGCGCCGGATGCGCCTGGTGGCTGGCATGCGGTGGCGCCTTCCGCGGTACCGCATGGCGCGGAAGAAGTCGCGCCTGTCGCGCTGGACCGTGCCGGCGTGGACAAGGTGCGCGATGGCTTTGTCACGGCGGCAAGGCGTGCGGCGCGGCTTGGGCTGGACGGCATCGAGATCCATGCTGCGCACGGCTACTTGCTGCACCAGTTCCTGTCGCCGCTGGCCAACCATCGTGACGACGAATACGGCGGCAGCCTGGAAAACCGCATGCGTTTCCCGATCGAGGTGTTCGACGCGGTGCGTGAGGTGTTCCCGGCTGAGCGTCCGGTGTGGATGCGTATTTCCGCAACCGACTGGGTGCCGGGCGGATGGGATATCGAAGGAACGGTGGCGTTGTCGAAGGCGCTGAAGGCGCGCGGCTGCGCGGCGATCCATGTGACCACCGGCGGCGTGTCGCCGCAGCAGGCGATCAAGCTCGGGCCCGGCTACCAGGTGCCGTACGCGCAGCGCGTAAAGGCCGAGGTTGGCCTGCCGACGATTGCGGTGGGCCTGATCACTGAGCCGGAGCAGGCCGAAGCCATCATCGCCAATCATGAGTCCGACGCGGTGTCGCTGGCCCGTGCCATGCTGTATGACCCGCGCTGGCCCTGGCATGCGGCCGCGCGGCTGGGCGCAAGCGTGCAGGCGCCGAAGCAATACTGGCGGTCGCAGCCGCGCGAACTGAAGGACCTGTTTGCCGATGCGGCTTTCGGGCAGCGCTAGGCTGCCGGTCTACACAGGAGGAACCCGCCATGAAACCTCGGATTACGCTGATCACGCTGGGTGTCGATGACCTGCAGCGTGCGGTCCGCTTCTATCGCGACGGCCTGGGACTGCCCACCGCAGGCATTGTCGGCGAGCAGTTCGAGCACGGCGCCGTGGCCTTCTTCGACCTGCAGGCCGGATTGAAGCTGGCGGTCTGGCCGCGCACCAGTCTTGCGCATGACACCGGACTGCAGGTGACACCGCGCGCGCAGACGGATTTCTCGCTGGCGCATAACGTCGGCGACAAGGCGGAAGTGGATGCGGTGATGGCCCAGGCGCTGGCCGCTGGCGCCAGCGTGGTCAAGCCGGCGCAGGACACGTTCTGGGGCGGGTACGCCGGCTATTTCCAGGATCCCGACGGGCATCTGTGGGAAATCGCCTGGAATCCTGAGATGCTGCCCGCGGATTGAGGACCGGCGCGATGCGCGCCTTGCGCACGCCCGGTTCCTTCGATCAAGACCTTGCCTTGCGGCGCTGCATCATGACTGGTGCGGTGCCGCAAAGGGATTTCCATGATTGCCACGCTCCGTCGAAGTGGTGACTATCATTTCAACAGACAGCCATAGCATGCTGGCGACGGAGCGCCCCCACGCATTCCCGCAAGACCCCCGCATCACGCTCCGTCGGCAGCCCACCGAAGTAAAGCAATAAGAACAATGGCAAGGGAGACATCCATGCAAGTCTATGACAGCCTGCTGTATGTGACTGCGATGGTGCTGGTGTGTTTGTATGTGTATCTGGGCGTGCTGTCCCGCAGCACGGCGATCCGGCTGGGTTCCCCGGCGATCGTTGCGGGGCTGGTGCTCGCCTATTCGCTGTCCCCGCTGCACTCGGGCGGCTGACGCCGCCGGTCCCCGGCTGAGCGGGGGTTCTGCTAACTCTACCGCGGCCGCCGCCTGACGGTCGGGGTTGCCTTCGCCCTGCGTGATCGAGTCGCGCGGCAGCATATCGATCGCCGCCTGCAATTCCTGCGGTAGCACCGGCTTGTGCAGCCCAACAAAAAAAAGCCGGCGCCGCAAGGCGTCACCGGCTTGAATCGTTGTCCGGACGCAGCAGTCCGGCCTGACGACTTGCAGCGGAGTTACAGACGGTTGACCGAGATACTGAAGAACCGGCGAGCCGTATTCACGCCGATCGCCACATTCAGGCCCGTGTTGCCAATCGACATGCTGATGGCCTCACTACTGCCGCTGTTGTTGGGAGTCGGGGCGCGGTAGCGCAGCCCGTCGAGCGGGGTATTCACCTTCCAGGTGTCCACCCGACCGTCGTCGCGCTCGCGCGTGTACGTGTTTGCCTGGGTATCCACCGCGGTGAACTTGACTGTGGAGGCTGTCGTCGTGCTGATGCCATCGGGCGTGGCGGAGTTGCTGTCCACCGGAAGAATGCTCGTGTCCCAGAACGCATTGGTCGCGCCCAAGGCAGGCAGCGCACGGGCGATCCGCCTGGTGGCCATCATGAATCCGTCACCGTGGGTGAAGACGATGACCAGTTGCCCGTCGGTGCCCTTGAACGCGTAGGCCCGCTCAGCACCACCGTCCTGGTCGGTGACGTTCAGGCCGCCATCGGGGTTGAGCGTGATGGTGGGAAATTCATCGGGCAGCCATGCCGAGCACGAATCCAGGCCCGAGCAATCTGCGCCGGCGGTCACCTTGCCCGCGGCATCCAGGCTGAAGTTCACGCGCGACGCCGCGTACGGCGACGGGCCATCGCGCTCATAGCCAAGACCATTCCAGTCGCCGGCCAGGTCGGCCAGGGTCAGTGCCTGGGAAGGAATCAGCAGGGCGGGCAGGCGGTTGACCGTGCCAGCCGGAGGCAGCACCACGCTCAGGCCCGACTTGGAGACCAGCACGGTGTCGGTGCCTGCGGTGAAGCGGCAGGCTTCCGATGCGTCGGCGGTGAAGGTGGTCACGTCGGTGCCCAGCTTGAACTGCAACGTGGCGGCGTCCATTTCGCCGGTTTCACCAATCGGCGTGCCCAGTTCTACGACGTGGTACTTGCCGGTCTTCAACCCGGCGCAGGTGGCCGCTGCCGGTTGGAGTGCGGTCTGGACTGCCGCTGCGCCGGCATTGGACGCGACTGCCGAAGAGAGTTCGGCCAGCGTGGTCTTGGACGCTTCCAGGCGATCGCCCAGCTGGTCCAGCAGCTTGTCCTGTGCATTGCCGGCGTTGGCGCCGTTGGCTGCCACCAGCGGATCCTTGACCGGGTCGATGCCGGAAAGGTCGACCACGCCCGTCAGCACCAGGCGCACGGCGCCGATGGCACTGGTTACGTTGTCGGACGTGAGCCTGGCTTGCGCGTTCGCATCGAACTGCTCGAAGAAGGCATCGGTATTGCCCTGTGCCAGCGAAGCGGTGACCAGTTCGGTCAGCGGCGTGATGTTGGCCGTCGCGGTGGTGCCGGTGCCGGCTTCGACCACGGAATGCAGCGTGGTGCCGTCAGGCGCCGTGACGCTGAGCACGCAGGGGCGCGTCGCGCCTTCGATGCTGATGGTGAAGCTGCCGTCCGCCGCGGTGGTGGCGGTGCCGCTGCCCGATGCGCACTTGGCTTGCACGGCGGCATTGCCCAGTGCGGCGCCAACTGCGGCGGTGCCGCTGATCTTGGTCGCGGCAGGTGCCGCCGTGGTGGTGGTCGGCGCGGTCGAACCGCCATCGCCGCCTCCGCATGCAGACAGGACCGCCGTCGCCAGACCCGTCAAGAACAGTTGTTTTGTTTTCATCCCGTTTTCGCCCTGTATGGTTTTTGTTCTGGTGGAGTCCTGCGGTGGTCGATATCCAGCTCATGCAGGCCCCGCCCACGGGGTGGTTGACCCGCCCCGCGAGGCGAGTCTGCGTGATAGGGGGGATGGGGCCAACCCGAGTTCAGGCGATTGACAAAGTGTCGGGAGTGTGTGGCAGAGGCTGCTGCGGCAATGCTGCGGGATGGCTGTCACGTGCCTGGCTGCCGTGGCTGCATTGGTCTCGCTGGAAAAAGAAAAGCCGGTGCCGCAAGGCGGCACCGGCTTGGTTCGTGTCCGGGCACGGGGTGCCCGGATTCACCGTTGGCGGCGAGGTTACGGGCGGCCGACCGAGATATCGTAGAACGATCCGTTCACGGCGATGCCGAGGGTCAGGCCGGTATTGCCCGGGATCAGCGAAATCATTGCCGATGCATTGCTGGTTGCGGCGCGATGGCGCAGGCCAATGGCCGGGCTGTTCACCTTCCAGACGTCCAGACGGTTGTCTTCCAGGCGCTTGCGGGTGTAGCTGCCGCTCTGGGCGTCGACCGCCTCGATCGTGGTCGACCACACCGTCGGGCCGTTCAATACGGGGGCCATGCCGGAGTACAGGACCGAATCCCAGTACGAGCCGCCCGAGCCCACCACTGGCAGCGTGCGTGCGATCTGCTTGGCGGCGATCATGAAGCCGTCGTCGTGCGTGATGATGACGGTCACCTGGCCATCGGTGCCCTTGAAGGCATAGGCAAACTGGGCGCCGAAGCTGTCGGTGATCTTGAAGCTGCCGTCGGCGTTGGTGCTGACCGTCGGCAGTTCATTCGGCAGCCAGGCTTCACAGGTGTCGAAGCCAGAGCAGTCCGCCCCCTTGGCCACCTTGCCTGCCGTATCGATGCTGAAAGTCACGCGACGCGGTGCATACGGCGTCGTGTTGTTGTCACGCTCCATGCCGAGGCCGTTCCAGTCGCCGGCCAGGTCGGTCAGCGCAATGGACTGGGCCGGCACCAGCAGGGTGGGCAGGTCCGACAGGGTGCCTGCCGGCGGCAGCACTACGCCCAGGCCCGACTTGGAGACCAGCGCCGTGTTGGTTGTGCTGTTCTCGCCCGGCACCGTGAAGCGGCAGGCTTCCGCCGTGACGGCGGTGAAGGGGACCGCCTCGGCGCCGATCTGGAGCTTCAGCGCGGCAGCATCGATCTCTCCGGCTTCAGCGGCCGCGGTGCCCAGCCCGATCACATGGTACTTGCCGGTCTTCAACCCGGCGCAGGTTGCCGCTGCCGGTTGCAATGCGGTCTGGACTGCCGCTGCGCCGGCATTGGACGCGACTGCTGAAGAGAGTTCGGCCAGCGTGGTCTTGGACGCTTCCAGGCGATCGCCCAGCTGGTCCAGCAGCTTGTCCTGCGCATTGCCCGCGTTGGCACCGTTGGCTGCCACCAGCGGGTCCTTGACCGGGTCGATGCCGGAAAGGTCGACCACGCCCGTCAGCACCAGGCGCACCGCGCCGATGGCACTGGTTACGTTGTCGGACTTGAGCCTGGCTTGCGCGTTCGCATCAAACTGCTCGAAGAAGGCGTTGGTGTTGCCCTGTGCCAGCGAAGCGGTGACCAGCTCGGTCAGCGGCGTGATGTTGGCCGTCGCGGTGGTGCCGGTGCCGGCCTCGACCACGGAATGCAGCGTGGTGCCGTCAGGCGCCTTGACGCTGAGCACGCAGGGGCGGGTGGCGCCTGCGATGTTGATGGTGAAGCTGCCGTCCGCCGCGGTGGTGGCGGTGCCGCTGCCCGATGCACACTTGGCCTGCACGGCGGCATTGCCCAGTGCGGCGCCAACTGCGGCGGTGCCGCTGATCTTGGTGGTGGCAGGCGCAGTCGATTCCCCTCCACCGCCTCCGCATGCCGACAGCATGGCTGCTGCCAGACCCGTCAAAAACAGATGTTTTGTTTTCATCCCTGTATTGCTTTCTGTGGTTTTTGTTATGGCAGGGTGCTGCGGTGTTGGACACCCGGCTCATGCAGGACCCCGCCCACAGGGTGGCTGGCCCGCCCTGCGGGCGCGATTCTGCGCGAAGGGCGCAAATGTCGCCAACCTTCGTTGCGGTGGTTGACAAATTCCGCGCCGTGTGACGCGCAGGCCGCTGCGTCAGGCAGCCGTCGGCACAAGTCCGGGCCAGGTGGCAGTTGGCACTGTGGTGCGGCTGCCTGCCCGGCAATCTTCCACCAGGCGCGCCGCATCGATGCCGAACCAGTTCTGCCAGCTGCGCGCCAGCGCGCTGCCGGAACGCAGGCCGGCATGCGCCGCCACCACGTCCAGCGAAGGCACCGGGCCGGCGGCGGCCAGCGCGTGCAGGGCATGGGCGGCGCGTTGCTCGCGCAGCAGCGGGTGCAGGGCCTCGCCTTCGGCGAAGAGCCGGGCGCGCACCTGGCGGGCCGGCACCTGCCATTGCGCGGCCAGGCGCTCGACATTCCAGTCGGTATCGGGGCGGGAAAAGACCAGGCCGGCAAAGCGGCGCGACCAGGGCCTGTCGCCGGGCTTGCCGGCCAGGCGCGGGCATTCACTGTCCGGGACGGCAGTCAGGACGATGGCGCAAGGGTGCTGCCACGTGCCGGGCAAGTCGCAGTCGAAGTGGGCAAAGGCGTGAACCACGAACGGGTCGCCGGGCCGCACCTCGCGCCGCGCATTGGCATCGCGCAGGCTGGCCGTGCCGTGCAGGGCTTGTACCTGCACGGCAAAGGGGAAGCGCAGGCGGGCAAAGCGGACGTGGTGACGGCTGACAAGCGGCATGCGGAATACAACCCGGAAGCTGAGCGGGGGTGCGGCCGGTAACTGTCGCAGGATTCCACCGGCGGCGCAAGGCCGCGGGCATCGTCCGCTTGATCGTTCACGGCGCCCGGTGGCGGCAGCGTTACAGCTCGGACAGCCCGAAGTGGCGCAGCCGGGGCAGGTCGGTCACGCGGATGCTCTGGTAGGACAGGTGGACCATGCCGGCATCGGCCAGCCGGCGCAGCGCCTGGTTGACGCGTTGGCGCGACAGCCCGGTCAGCAGGCCGATCTCTTCCTGCGACAGTTCCAGCACGGGGCTGGTGCGCGGATACAGGTCCGGGTGGAACAGCTGCGCGATGGCCTGCGCCACGCGCGCATCGGCGCCCAGCAGGCGGTCGTTCTGCACGGTGGCGATGAATTGGCCCATGCGCTCGTTGAGCTGGCGCACGACAAAGCTGGCGAACGGCAGGCTCTGCGCCAGCAGCGTGTTGAACACCGGCCCCGGCACCAGCAGCACCTGCGAGTCACGGATCGCGATCACGTCATAGCGGCGGTCTTCGCGCTTGATCACGCTGCCTTCGCCGCACCAGCCGCCGGCGGGCACGCCGGAGAAGGTGCAGCCGCGCCCGTCGGGGGTGTACACCGCCAGCTTGATCAGGCCGCTGTCCACCCCGATCCAGTGGCGCGAGGGCTCGCCGCGCCGGGCGATGAAGGCGCCCGCGGCAAAGGACTGGAGCAGCGTTTCGCGCGCGGCCAGCGCCTGGTGTTCCGGCGCCAGTGCGCCGAACCAGGCATGGCCGGCAAGGACTGCGGCAGGGGCGGAAATCGGGTCTGCAGGTTCGCTCATGGCATGGACGCGCGGTTCGGGCCGGGTCCCTGTAAGAATCGTGTAAGCCTTGCCTGGCGCGGGTTTGCGGCAGGTTTGTCGTCTGGGCGACAGTGCGCCAGCGTGTGCGATGATAGCCTTGTGCCAGAAAAAGTGACAGCGCCGGATGGCGCGGACAATGGTCACCTCGCCCCGGACATCGCTGCACCCATGCAGCGCATCGACAGCATCACGCGGCCTGTTGCGCGGCCCTGCCGCCAACGCCGCCAGATACGCGGAGACACAAGCAATGCCCACCGATTTCGACAGCGGCCTGGCCCGCAACGCGGCCAACTTCGTGCCGCTTACGCCCATCGACTTCCTGGTCCGCGCCGCCGAGGTGTACGGCCAGCGCCTGGCCATCGTGCACGGCCCGCTGCGCCAGAACTGGCGCGACACCTATGCGCGCGCACGGCGCCTGGCCAGCGCGCTGGCGCGTGCCGGCATCGGCAAGGGCGATACCGTGGCCGCGCTGCTGCCCAATACGCCGGCCATGGTGGAGGCGCATTTCGGCGTGCCGATGGCGAGCGCCGTGCTCAATGCGCTCAATATCCGCCTCGACGCCGCCAACCTGGTCTTCATGCTGCGCCATGGCGAGGCGCGCGTGCTGCTGGCCGATACCGAGTTTGCCGACCTGGCGCGCCAGATGGCGCTGGAAATTCCCGGCCTGAAAGTCATTGCCGTGCATGACGTGCTGGGCCCGCAAGAGGCTCCGTTCGGCGACGCCGACTACGAAGCGTTTCTCGCCTCGGGCGACCCGGACTACGCGTGGCACATGCCGGCCGACGAGTGGGAAGCCATCGCGCTGAACTACACCTCGGGCACCACCGGCGACCCCAAGGGCGTGGTCTACCACCACCGCGGCGCGGCCATCAATGCCGTGTCCAATATCCTTGAGTGGGATTTGCCCAAGCACCCGGTCTACCTGTGGACGCTGCCGATGTTCCACTGCAACGGCTGGTGCTTCCCGTGGACCGTTGCGGCGCGCGCGGGCGTCAATGTGTGCCTGCGCAAGTTCGAGCCCAGGCTGGTGTTCGACCTGATGCGCGAAGAGGGCGTGACCCACTACTGCGCCGCGCCGATCGTGCATACCGCGCTGGTCAATGCACCCGCCGCGTGGCGCGAGGGCGTGCGCGGCCCGGTGCGCGGCATGGTGGCCGGCGCTCCGCCGCCGGCCGCGGTGCTGGCGCAGATGGAGGCGATGGGGTTCGAGCTGACCCATGTCTATGGCCTGACCGAGGTCTACGGCCCGGCCGCGGTCTGCGCCGAGCAGGATGACTGGAGCGCGCTGTCCGAGCAGGAGCGCGCGGTCAGGAAGGCGCGCCAGGGCGTGCGCTATCACCTGCAGTCGCAGGTGGCGGTGCTCGATCCCGATTCCGTGCAGCCGGTGCCGGCCGATGGCGAGACCATCGGCGAGATCATGTTCCGCGGCAATATCTGCATGAAGGGCTACCTCAAGAACGAGAAGGCCACGCGCGAGGCCTTTGCCGGCGGCTGGTTCCATACCGGCGACCTGGGCGTATGCATGCCCGATGGCTATATCAAGATCAAGGACCGCAGCAAGGACATCATTATTTCCGGCGGCGAGAACATCTCCAGCGTTGAAGTGGAAGACGCGCTCTACCGGCATCCCGCGGTGCTGGCCGCCGCGGTGGTGGCGCAGCCCGATGCCAAATGGGGCGAGACCCCATGCGCGTTTGTCGAACTGAAAGACGGCGCCAGCGTCAGCGCGGAAGAACTGATCGCGCATTGCCGCACGCTGCTGGCGGGCTTCAAGGCGCCCAAGGCGGTCTACTTCGGGCCGCTGCCCAAGACCTCGACCGGCAAGATCCAGAAGTTCGAGCTGCGCCGCAAGGTGAAGTCGGATTCCGCGATCGATGTTTGATGGGCCGAAGCGGCGCTAGTGTAGCGCCGCGTCCTCGGCATCGTGCAGGCCGGCGATGTGCGTGTCGATGGCCTCGCGCCCCCAGGCAATGCCTGCGCGCGTGGCGTCGGTGGCGCAGCCAAAGCGCGTCTGCGCGGCCGGGCAGGGCAGCGCCAGCTTGTTGCCGTGATGCCAGATCTCCGCGCGCAGCGTCCACCACCCGTCATGCTGGCCGCCATAGCGCAGCGCCGCGACATGGATGCGGTGGCCGCGGTAGGTCACGTTCTGGTCATGCCATCCGCTGGGCATAGGCGTCGGGCGCGCCGGGGCAACTCAGCGC
>NZ_JBYSZI010000026.1:0-14803 GCF_058787075.1 Cupriavidus sp. FW305-46 | reverse complement strand
CCACCCCCCCCCCCCCGCAACTCGGCGGGGGTGCCGGGTTTTGGCGGGCGGTGCCAGTCCTGATCGATGTCGGGGAACACCTCACATTCACCCCGCACGATGTTTTCGATGGTGGCGCACACGCATTCGGTGCCGCGCGGCCCCACGCAGACCAGGCTGCGCGGATGGTCGGTGTGCTGCGGGATGGCATAGACGCGCATGCCCTCGCGGAAGAGGGGATGCTTGGTGAGGCGCTCGTTCATCAGTTCAACGAAGCGCTGGGGCGTGACGACCGGCTTATCCATTGCATGCTCCTGCGGCCTTGCCCACCGTGCCCGTTTCTAGGGGCGGCATGGCGACCAGGTCAGTTAAGGCCAGGAATATGACAGGCAGGTGGCAGGAAGCGCCCCGGGCAGCATACGTTGCCCGGGCGTGGCCGGAACGGAAAACCGCAGGTAAATGCATACCCCGCGTTGCCACTGCCACGCTTCCAGACTAGGACACGCGGCACGTAGTGCAAGTGTTGCGCGATGCCGTGGGGGCTTCAGGTGGCGTGCAGTTCGCCTGCGGCGCGCGGACCGTTCAGTATGCCGTTGCCGGCGGCCCAGCAGGCGGCCTCGGCCTCTGCGCGGGAACCGTAGGTGGATGGCGCCGCGACGGTGCAATCCTCGTCGGCGGCGCCACAGCGTTCTTCCATGACGATGCGCCAGGTGAACTGGCCGGGTGCATCTTCAAGGACGTGAAGCACCAATGTGCGGTGCTCGTCAGTCAGCGTGAGGGGCAAAGTCGACATGGGTGTCTCCCGTTCGCGGGTGGGCGCCATTGATGCTAGCAAGAGCTCGCCGCAAATGCCATGACTGTCTTGCGGCCGCGGCATGGCAAGATACTGCCTTTGCGGCCTTCGCCGCGCCTGTACTTTCCGCCAGACCATGCCCATCTCGCCTGAGCTAAACCAAGGGGTCGCCGCCCTGACGGCACATTACGATGCCACCGTGCTGCCGCTGTGGACCGCCAGCGGCTGGAACGGCGACCTGCTGCTGCCCTACGAGGCACTCGACGGCGCCAGTGCCGCGCCGTTGCCGCCGGCCCGCTATCGCGCCATGGCATGCGCCCGCCAGCTCTATGTGTTCTCAATGGCCGGCAACCATGCGCATGCCGACACGCTCTTCGGCTCGCTGCAGGCCTACTTCGGCAATGGCGAGGGCGCGTGGCTCTACAGCGTCGACCCGGCCGGAACGCCGCTCGATGCCACGCGCGACCTCTATACGCATGCCTTCGTGATCTTCGCCTGCGCCAACTATCATGCGCGGCGCGGCAATCCTGACGCGCTCGACGTGCTCGATGAAACCGTCGATGTCGTCGAGGACCTCTTCAGCGACGAACAGGGCCTGTACCACGCCGCGCTTACCGAGCATTTCCGGCCCAAGGGTGCCGGCGTGCTGCAGAACCCCATCATGCACCTGACCGAGGCCTACCTGGCCGCGCTGGATGCGACCGGGGACGAATGGTATGCCGAACGCCTGCGCGAGATCGCGATGGCGGTGCATGAGCGCTTTGTCGATCCGGCCAGCGGCTGCATTGCCGAGCTCCCGCAAGGCAGCCCCGGCAACCGCATCGAGCCGGGCCATCAGTTCGAGTGGTTCTCGCTGGTGGCCGGCACGCCGGCGCTGTTCGGGGACTTGCCGCTGGCCGATACGCTGCGCCAGGCCTTTGCCTTCGCGCAGCGGCACGGCGTGGTGCCGTCGACGCAGGGCGTCAGCGCGGCACTGAACGCCGACGGCACCATGCTGGACGATACCCAGCGCATCTGGGCGCAGACCGAATACGCGCGCGCGCTCGCCGTGCATGGCGCGCCGGAGTCGCTGGCGGCGCTGGAAGCCTGGACGCAGCAGTTCCGCAGCCGCTTCCTGCACGATCACGGCTGGCATGAATGCCTGGCGCGCTCGGGCAGCGTGATGCGCGCCGACATGCCATCGACCTCCCCGTATCACCTGGCGACGTCCTACTCGGCGCTCGCCGCGCTGACCGGCGCGGCGTGGCCGGCATGGCCAGGGGCTTAGGCCACCCTGCGCACTTCGTGCGCGTCCGCGCGCGGCTCCCCCCGTTTATCTGTGGCGCAGCCTGCCGAGCAGGCTGCGCGCAGCGTTCCATGCTGCCAGCCCTGCCATCCAATGCTGGCGATGGCATGCAACTGACCGGTTATACACCTGCATCGGCCGATTGACAGGCATCCCCTGCTGCGCGTGTCCTGGTCAGCGGTCATGATTTCGAATACCTTATATCGGCGTGAAGATTATCCGGTCTGGCTCTGCTTCGGCCGAGGGGTAGTCGGCTACCGCGCTCTTATCAATTCTTTGCAGTCGTCGTTGGGCACCGCGCCTACACTCAAGCCCGCGCTCCGGCACGTGCTGTTGTTCTTCTTAACCACTGGTCGTCGTTCTGAAGTTACGGGCCGGGGCGCACCCGATGCGGCTCAGCGCCGCGCGCCGAGGGCCTGCGACAGCCGCTCCGGCTGTTGAGCGGCCGGGGACGCAGCGTGGGTCTGGATCAGGCCTGCGCCCGCGGGCTTCACCCGGACGGCCATTTGCTCGACCCTTTTGGCGGCCTGGGTCTCGGCGTGGTCATTCAGGATCAGGCACAGCAGTGTCAGCAAGGCTGCTGCGATCATGCTCAGCGCGATCCAGGCCAGGCAGTGCTTGCGTTCCATGGTAGGCAGGAAGGGGGGCGTCATCAGTGCGCGAAGTTTACGCGCCCGCGCGCAATGCAACTGTCAATCTTTGCAAACGCCGCCCGCCGTCCGGCCCGCTATTCCGTCACGCCGTTTTCATGCAGCAGCCGCTCGCATTCTTCCAGCATGTCGTAGGCAAACGCAGACTGGTAGTTGGGATCGAGGGCTTCCATCATCTCGTGCGCGGCGTACAGGCCGGCCTCGCGTGACAGGGTCTCAGCCAGCTGGCGTGCAAACTGGTCGCTCAGTTCGGACAACAGGCGCCGCTCGGACAGCGGCAACTGCAGCTTCGAGCGCGACAGCCATTCGCCGGCCAGCGTCGCACCCTGGGCGTCGGTCATCCATTGGCGGTGTTCGTAGTAGGCCGACAGCCGTTCGGCGGCGAGTGCGAACAGCAGCGCCTTGCGGGTATTGAAATCGATCCTGGGCAGTGGGGCGAGGGTCATGCTTGCAGGGTAATGCGATGCGCGGCGCAGCGGCCGGCAATCATCTTGTCAGGGAGCGGATCAGGACTGCGCGGTGGCTGCCTGCGCAAAGCGCGCTGCCAGCCAGGCGCCGATGGCGGCGATCTCTTCCAGGCAGACCGAATGGCCCATCGGATAGGTGTTCCAGGTCACCGGGTGCTGCCGCGCCTGCACGAAATCGCGGGCGGCGACGCCCAGTTGCAGCGGCACCACGTCGTCCTGCGTGCCATGGGCGGCAAACACGGGCGTGGTGGCGTTGGCGGCGCTGGCCTCGGCCGCCAGCGCTGCCGGCGCAGGGATGTAGGTGGACAGCGCGACGATGCCGGCCAGCGTCTCGGCATGGCTCAGCCCGGCGGTGTAGGCAATCGCGCCGCCCTGCGAGAAGCCTGCCAGCACGATGCGGTGCGTGGGGATGCCACGGGCGTTCTCGCGCGCAATCAGTGCGCGAATGGCTTCGCAAGAGGCACGGATGCCGGCTTCATCGGCGCGTCGCCCGGATTCATCGAGGGAATAAATGTCATACCAGGCCGGCATGACATAACCGCCGTTGCAGGTCACGGGGATAGCCGGCGCGTGCGGGAAGATAAAGCGCACGCCGGGCGCTGCGGGCAGGCGCAGCTCAGGCACGACCGGGGCGAAATCGCTGCCGTCGGCGCCCAGCCCATGCATCCAGATGACGGCGCAGGCGGGATTGGGCGCGGTTTCGAATTCGATCGCGGGCAGCAGTTCGCTCATGGGGCTGGTTCCTGTGGATATGCGCCTGCGCGCCGCACGGGCGCCAGGCAGCGCGAGTATCGCACAGGTCGGGGCCTGCCCCGGCTGCGTCAGGCCGCGGACGGAACGATAGGGACCGTGGTGAGGCCAGGCGTGCGTGCCGGCAGCTCCGGCATCGCAGGCGGCGTGGCGCGGCGCTTGTCGACCACGTCCTCCACGCCCTTGGCCGCGACGTCTTCCAGGAAGGCCACCATGTCGCGGTAGTAGGCCACCTGCATTTGCGCTTCGAGCAAGCGCCTTTCGGCCTGGAACAGCGTCAGCCTCATGTCTTGCAGTTCCCTCTCGGCGATTTTCTCCGGGGTCGGCGGACTGAACAGGTTTGCAAGCCAACGCATGGCAGTACCTCCAGTGCTGTCAACGGCGAAATAGCGATGCTCGTGCCATGGGGACCAATATAGACAAGAATTCGGCAAAAAGTCTCTCGGGCATCTCGCCGTGGCGCCTCGCCCACAAGGATGATTGCCGGTGGCGGACGTCTGCGGTAGATTGTTCGGCCATGGTTCGGCCGTCCCGTGACCCTACTGCCTGCGCTCGCCGCTTGCTGTCGCCAATGTGCCTGTGCGACTGGTCGATGTGCCTGCCTGATCCGCGTTGCCAGGCGGATCGCCTTCATATTTCGCGTCGTTTCCTGCCAACAGCGCCTGCATGGCATCGCCGTCCTGCGCGCGCACAAAGCGCAGGATCGGCGGCCAGAATGCCTCGATATGTTCCGGCAGGATGGCTGCGTCATGCGGCATGGCGTCCAGCATCACCAGCGCATGCAGATGCCTGGCCGCACGGGCCACGCGTTCGGCATGGGGTGGGACGATCACGGCATCGTCACGGCTGTGCACCACCAGCAGAGGCCGCTCCAGCCGGCTGGCACGCGCAGCGTTGTTCCACGGATCCGGCAGCAACCACGCGGCCCATGCGGGTATGCGCCCGGTCTGCACCGCGGCCAGGCGCGCCGAACTGAAGCCCGCCGCAATGACATAGCCGTCGGGCTGCGGGTCGAAGCGCTGTGCCACCTCCAGCAGAATGCCCGATCCCAGCGAATGCCCCAGCACCACGCGCCGTTTTGCCTGCGGCGTGGCCGCCAGGAATTGCCGGTAGGCGGCCAGCGCATCCTCGCGCAGCCGGCGCACGCTTGGCCGCCCGCTGCTGCGGCCGTAGCCGCTGTAGTCGAAGACGTAGGAGGCGATGCCCGCGCCGGCCAGCATGGCCTGGACCGGGGCCCAGTCGGGCAGGCTCTCATTGTCGCCGTGGCACACCATCAGCGCCGGCGCTTCGGGGTCCGCTGCGGGCATGAAGGCGGCGTGCAGGATGCGATCGCCGCTGGCGAACGTGGCATGGCGCACCGTCAGGGCTGAAATGTCGGATGCTGCCGCATCCTTTGTTTCATCCGTCGGCGTGACAAAGGCTTTGCGTTCCACCGCACGAAACAGTAGGTGCCGCGCAACACCCGCGGCCACGGCGAGTGCCGCGGCGGTGGCGAGCCAGCGATGGCGGGATGCCGGCCGAGCGGGGCGGGGGCCTTCAGGCATGGCGACGTTTCGGGATGGCGTTCCTTCAGGCTAGCAGGCCATCGGCGTCCGGGTGAAGAAAAGTTCATTCGCACGCATGCCCCAAGTGGGCTTTTGTCCATATCGTGCACTGTCGGCAGGGGCTATCTGCTCGATATAAACTTTTGCCTTGACTATCTACCTAGTAGTAGATAAGATTGAGTCCATGGCACCGCTGCACCGCCGGAAGCAAGCAAGAACGGGCGGAAAAGTGGCGATTCCATCGCATGACCGGCGCGGTCATTTTTCCAGCACCTGAAATCTATCTACTGATAGATGCGGTATGAACAAGCGACCTGCCACAGCCACTGATACCGAATTGACGCGATCCCGAAACATCGCACCCAGGAGCCCATCATGAATGCCAAGTTCGCCAAGACCCTGATCACCGCCGCCACCCTTGCCGCCGCACTCGCAGGCGGCGTGGCGCAAGCCGCCAGCGTGCAGGACAACACCTCGGCTGGCGACAAGTACGGCTACAGCTACCGCGCCGGCAAGTTCGATACCTTCACGGAAGGGGCCCGCGCCGGCAAGTTCGACCCGTTCACGGAAGGCGCTCGCGCTGGCAAGTTCGACCCGTACACCGACGGTGCCCGCGTCGGCAAGACCGACCCCTACACGGACGGCTACCGCACCGTGGCTGGCCTGGACCGTAGCGGCGTGTCGGCCGAGCCGGCCCGCAGCTTCGACCCGTACACGGACGGCGCACGCGTCGGCAAGGCTGACCCCTACACCGACGGCGCCCTGGCCTGATTGCTGCCGGCTGTGGGGCCGGCGGCCAACAACGTTACGGCGGCGGTCACGCTGACTGCCGTCCGATGGAGTCCATCATGAGTTTGCGTAACAGCGTCCTGCTGCTTGGCGGATGGCTGGTCCTTTGCGTGACGAGTGGCTCGATGATCACCTTCGCCGCGCAGGTCCTGCCAGGCTAAAGCATCCTGAGAACATGCCCCGAGGCTAGGGAATTACCCCAGCCCCGGGGCATTTCAACTTGAGCGTCTATCTTCGCATAGATAAACTGCTTTCATGAAAACGCAATCGGTACGCGAGCAACTGCTCGAGCACACCCTCGTCCTGATCCGCCGCCGCGGCTTCAACGGCTTCAGCTACCGCGACCTGGCGGAGCTGGTGGGGGTCAAGACCTCCAGCATCCACTATTACTTCCCGACCAAAGAAGACCTGGTCCAGGAGGCGGTGAAGGAATACAGCGCCCGCCTGGCCGAACGCATCCGCTCCATCGACACCAGCTTGCCGGTGACCGAGCAGGCGGCCATCTACCTGGCGCCGTTCCGCGCCAGCTGCGGCTCGGACCAGATCTGCCTGTGCGGCATGTTGTCGACCGAGACGCTGTGCCTGCCGGAGCCCGTGCACAAGATGCTGCAGGGCTTCTACCTGATGAACGAACAATGGTTGGCGGGCCTGCTGGAACGCGCGCAGCCGCAGCGCAGCACGCCGTTCCCGGTGCCGCCGGCGCGGCTGGCGCAGGTGGTGTTCGGCTCGCTGCAGAGCGGGCTGATTGCGGCGCGCCTGTTCGGGACCTCCGACCGGGTGGAAGCCGCCGCCGATACGCTGATGGCCGCCGTCGCCGGCTAAGGTTTTCGCGCAATTATCAGTGGCGCGTCTGAGGCCGTCATGTGGCGCAAGCTGCATGGCGGCTTTTTATTGACACCCAGCTGGTTCGCCACCGACGCCTTGGGGTCGGTCATAAACGCTTTTAAAACAATGAGATAGAGCCAGGAAAGGCATAGGCTATCGGGCCGATAGAAATGTTTTTTCTTGATTCTCTACCTAGTAGTAGATAGTATTTGACTCATGGAAGCGCTGCACCGCCAGCAACAAGCAAGACAAGGCGAGAACGTGGCGGTCCCATTGCATGACCGGAGGCGGTCATTTTTTCAGGACCAGTTATCTATCTACCAGTAGATGTGGAAGCGAAAGACCGACCTGCAAAGCCACTGACACCTAATTACGCGATCCCGAAACATCGCACCCTGGAGCCCATCATGACCAAGATCACCAAGACCCTGATTACCGCCGCCACCCTTGCCGCCGCGCTCGCGGGCGGTGTTGCGCAAGCCGCCAGCGTGCAGGACAGCACCTCGGCCGGCGACAAGTACGGCTACGCCTTCCGCGTCGGCAAGGCCGATGCCTTCACCGACGGCGCCCGCACCGGCAAGTTCGACCCGTTCACGGAAGGCGCCCGCGCCGGCAAGTTCGATCCGTTCACCGAAGGCGCACGCGTTGGCAAGCCCGACCCGTACACCGACGGCGCGCGCACGGTAGCGGCCAACGTGCCGGCTGACAGCTACGGCTACAACTACCGCAGCGGCAAGTTCGACCCGTTCAGCGAAGGCGCACGCGTGGGCAAGTTCGATCCGTACACCGACGGCGCGCGCACGGTAGCCGGCCTGGACCGCAGTGGTGTGTCGGCCCAACCGTCGCGCAGCTTCGATCCGTACACCGACGGTGCGCGCGTGGGCAAGGCTGACCCCTATACCGACGGCGCCATCGCCTGAGAGCCGGCCGGCGTGCTGCCGGCCATTGAAACCCGCCGGGCCGCCTGGGTGCGGCCCGTCTTCAAGGAGTTGATCATGCGTTGGCGTGACACTGCGCTGATCCTTGGCGGATGGGTAGGGCTTTGCTTCGCAAGCGGGTCCCTCATCACGCTGATCGCACAATCGCTGCCGGCCTGAACGGCGCGGCAGCAAGACCAGGAGTTGATGCCATGAACACCCGATCCGTACGCGAGCAACTGGTCGAACATGCGCTGGTGCTGATCCGCCGCAGGGGGTTCAACGGCTTCAGCTACCGCGACCTGGCCGACCTGGTCGGGGTCAAGACCTCGAGCATCCACTATTACTTCCCGTCCAAGGACGACCTGGTGCGGGAAGCGGTGCGCGAATACGGCACCCGCAGGCGGGAGCGCCTGGATGCGATCGACGCCAGCCTGCCGCCCGCGGAGCAGGCGCGGCAATACCTTGCGCCTTTGCGCGCGGGTGCCGGCACCGACCAGGCTTGCCTGGTGGGCATGCTGTCGGCCGACGTGCTGATGCTGCCGGACGCGGTGCGCGCCGCGATGCAGGACTTTATCCGGCTCAATGAGCAATGGCTGGCCAGCTTGTTCGAGCGCGCCGCGGCGCAGCGCAAGTCGCCCTATCCGATTCCGCCGCAGCAGCTGGCGCAGGTGGTGTTCGGGGCGTTGCAGAACGGCTTGATCAGTGCGCGGCTGTTTGGCACGCCGGACCGGCTCGATGCCGCGGCGGCGCTGCTGACCAGCGCCATGCCGGCGGAGCAGGCCTTAGCCGCCGCTTAGTGTCAGTATCACCGAGCCGGCGACGGCATTGCACAGCCACTGCGGGTCATCGTGGGGCAGGTCATGCCCGGCCCAGTGGTGCGTCAGCAACTGCGCGTCCCAGGCTTGCGCGATGCGCGCCGAGCACACCGGGTTGACCAGGCGGTCTGCCGCCGAGGCAAGCAGCAGCGCCGGGCAGCGCGGCGCACTGGCGGGGGCGCGATAGCGGGCCGCGGCCAGCAACTGTGCCAGCGCGGATTGGCGGCTCACCGGCGCGTCGGCGGCAATGGCCTGCCAGGTCTCGAGATCGCGTGCCAGCGTATCGGTGCGGGCACAGGTGATGGCATGGATGGTCCGCTCGCAGTACGCGCGGTCCTGCCAGCGCTGCGCCACGCGCAGCAGCTTGCCCCAGTTGCGCGGCCGCAGGCGCTGTGCGGGCGTGCAGAACGGCCGCATGCTGGTATTGACCAGCACCAGGCCGCCGACTTCCTCCGGATAGGCGCTGGCCCACTCGGTCGCGGCCATCGCACCCAGCGACATCGCCAGCACGCGGTAGGGGCCGTGCGCGCCGGTGGCCGACAACTGGCGCCGCACCGCGGTGACCATCTCAGGCACGCTCCACGGCGCCGGCTGCGCGGACAGCGCGCCGTTGCCGGGCAGGTCGGGCAGCAGCGGCCGGCCCAGCCCGGCCGCTTCCCAACGCGCCGGCAGGCTTCCCCAGTGGCGCGATTCCCGCGTCAGTCCCCGCAAGAATACCCATCGGCTCATGGCGGCGGCTCCGTCTGCCAGTGTGCGCGTGCCTGCAGCAGCAGGTCGTCACGCTGCACGCCGCGGGGTCGCCAGCGATCCGGCGCAAAGGCCACGCGGCCCAGGAAGTCGAACAGGCTCACGTGCCGGCGCAGCACGCGCGCGGTGCGGTGCGCCTTGATCGGGTTGAAGATGCCCTCGCGCGAGAACAGCTGGCGCGGGTTCTTCTTGATCCACAGCCACGAGCCCAGTTCCAGCGTCATCGGCAGGAACAGGTTGCCGTGCGGCGTCAGGTCATAGGCATGGTCCCACAGGTCGCCGTGCAGCAGGTACTGGTGGCTTTGCGGCTCGAAGGTGTAGCCGTGGTGCGGGTGGGCCTGCTCGAACAGCGTCTTGAGCAGGTACATCTCGGGCAGGTGCGCCATCGGCCGGCGCGTTCCCGCGTACGGAAACCAGATGCTGTCGCGCCAGCCGTAGCCCGAATGGCAGTCCACCGCAAAGCTGAGCGGGCGCGGCAGCAGTTCTTCCTGCACCACGCGCAGCAGCGCGCGGCTTTCCGCTTCCATCGGCGCGCCCGCCGGGCCGCGGTACCAGGGCAGCCAGGCGCCGATGCGCTGGCCGCCGGCGAGGAAGGGCACGCGCGCATCGGCGTCCTGCGGGCCATTGCGCATCAGGTCGACGCCGTTGGGGTTGGCGCGGGTGCCGGCCCACATGCCGCCGGGGTTGACGATCGGCATGAACACCAGCCGCACCGACTGCAGTTCGCGGTGCAGCAGCTCGTCCCACGCCAGCCGGCTCAGCACCGAGCGCAGGTAGTCCAGCACCAGCTGCGTGCCGATGCGTTCCAGCCCGTGGATGCCGCCGAAGATGCCGATCGCCGGCGCGCCCGGATCGCGGCTGCCGAGCGTGGCGACATGGACGCCGAAGCGATGGCCCTGCACCATGGTTTCGCAGACCACCCGCGTATCCAGCACGTGGCTGCCCGTATCCAGCAAGGCCAGCAGCTGGTCGTACTCGGGGAAGCCGTCGTGCGGGTGCATGGACTCAGGCGGCCGGCACGCCGGCCGTGCCGAACAGGCGCAAGACCGGCCAGCCGCGCGCCTCGGCCGCGTCTCGCAGCGCCGAATCGGGATTGACGGCGACCGGGTGGCCAACGCTTTCGAGCAGCGGCAGGTCGTTGCGGGAGTCGCTATAGAAGGTGGCCTGTGCCAGCGCCGTGTGCGCAATGCCCAGCGTGTCGAGCCACGCCAGCACCCGCAGCACCTTGCCGGGGCCGAAGGCCGGCACGCCGGCCAGCGCGCCGGTGAATTCGCCGTGCGCGTCATGTTCGGCCTCTACCGCCAGCAGGTGCGGCACGCCCAGCTGGCGCGCGATCGGCTCGGTGACAAAGCGGCAGGTCGCGGTGACGATGCAGCACAGGTCGCCGGCGGTGAGGTGGCGCGCCAGCAGGTCGAGCGCATCGGGCCGGATCGCGGGCACGATCACCTCGCGCATGAAGTCCGCGCGCCATTGCGTCAGGCGTTGGCGCGGGTGGCGTGCCAGCAGGCCCAGCGCAAAGCGGGCATGGGCGGCAAAGTCCAGGCGCCCGGCCTGGTAGGCGGCCAGCCAGCGTGCATTGTGCGCATCGATCTCGGCGGCCTCGGCGCCGCCCACGGCGACGAGGTAGCGGGCCCATTCATACTCGCTGTCGAGCGGCAGCAGGGTGTGGTCGAGGTCAAACAGGGCGAGGCGGGGGGCAGCGGGCATGCGGGATAGCTCAGTTGGCGAAACCGGCAAGCTTGGCGCGGCGTGGTGACCGCGCGGTGATGAAGGACCCAAGTTTTCCGATACCGGCATTGGCGCTTTATCTGGCGCGGCAGGCATGCGGGTGTCAGGCGGCGTGGGTGGCGGCGGTCGGCTCGTCCAGCGCCACGCAGTCCAGGAAGGCGCCGACCAGCCGGGTCTCGCGCCGGCTCTGCAGGCAGTATAGGTATTCATGCAGCACCGGCGCGCCTTGTGCGAATGGCACCACGCGCAGCAGCGGGTCGCGCGGCACCTCGCCAAGCGGCACCACGCTGGCGCCCAGGCCCTGGCGGATGGCCTCGTAGATGGCCTCGCGGCTGCCGATCACGGTGTGCGGCGGCAACTCCAGCCCGCACGCGGCCAGCGCCGTCTCGGTGGCCTTGCGCGTCATCGAGCCGTGCTCGCGCACCAGCAGGTGGCAGCCGCGCAGTTGCGGCAGCTCGACCTGCGCCAGCCGCGCCAGCGCATGGTCCGGATGGGCCACCAGCACCATCGGGTCCGTCGCCAGCCGGATGCAGGCAAGCCGGTCGTCGTCCACCGGGTGCGACGATACCGCGGCGTCGATGCGGTACTCGAACAGCGCCCCCAGCATCTGCTGCGAATTGCCGATGTCCAGGCTCACGTCGATCGCCGGGTAGCGCTGCCGGAACGCCGCCACCGCGCGCAGGATGTAGTAGGGGCCGGTGGCGCCGATGCGCAGGTTGCCGAAGCGCAGGTTGCCGGCGTTGCGCAGCAGGTAGTCGGCATTGCCTTCCTGCTGCATCAGCTGCTCGACCACCGGCATCAGCGCCACGCCCACGTCGCTCAGGTCGACGCGGCTGGCGCGGCGGTGGAACAGTTCCACGCCGTAGGTCTCTTCCAGCTGGCGGATGCGGCCGGTGACGGTGGGCTGGCTGATGCGCAGCTGCCTGGCCGCCATGGTGATGCTGCCCTGGCGCGCCACTTCGAAAAAGGTCATCAGCAGGTCGCCGAGCATGGTCATCCGCAGGAAAGTTGGGGGGGCAGCCCGGACAGGTCCCGGACGACCGCGCAGTCTAGCGGGCCAATGTGACAAAACGGCTACGCCCGCCTGCGGCCGGAGCGGCCGGGGGGCGGGCGCAGCGCTGCCCGTCAGGCGACTTGCGCGTCAGCCGTTGAGGCCCATCGCCGGATCGGACACGCTGTCCTTGCCGGTTTCGATGCGCCCGGAGAAGCGGCGCGTGAAGCCGCCTTGCGCGGTGGTGACGGTGAAGTCGTACCAGTTGCCCTGGCGGGCCACGGGCCAGTGCTGCTGCAGCTGCATGCCGGCCGGCACCTCGTAGGTCCAGGGACCGTCGGTGCGGTAGGCGTTGGGCTGCACGGTGAAGGTGCAGGGGGCGCTGCCGGTGTTGATCATGTCCACGTACACCGCGGCGTTGGCGATGTCATAGCAGACCCGGATCTCCGGCGCGCTGGCACCCGCCGCGGTCACGGCCCCCACGTTGCCGCGGAAGGCGCGGTGGAAGCCGTTGGGGCCAAGCACCCACAGGTCGTACTTGCCATCGTCGCTGGCAAAGACGTCCCAGCTGCCATGCAGTTCCTTGCCCGGCTCGACCATGTAGCGGCGCGGCACGCGGTCCAGGTGCAGGCGGTCGTAGACGTGGAACACCGCCGCCGCGGTGCCGGTGTTGCTGAACAGCAGCCACACCGCGCGCTGGTCGCGGGCGTCTTCGCGGGCGCTTACGTGCAGCTCATAGGGCAGGGCGCGCGACGGGCGCGTGCCGGTGTCCTGCTGCGGCATCTGCTGGCTGCTGGCCGAAGGCAGCGGCACTTGCGGCAGCACGCCTTGCGCGGTGCGGATGGCATCGGCGCTGGCCTTGTCGCGGTTGGGCAGCGTGGGCAGCGGGTTGGTGTTCGGGCTGACGAAGTTGAAGGCCGAGGTCAGGTCGCCCGCCACGGCGCGGCGGAAGCTGCTGATATTGGTCTCGGCCACGCCAAAGCGGGCTTCCAGGAAGCGCAGCACCGAGGTGTGGTCGGACACCTGCGAGTTGACCCAGCCGCCGCGGCTCCATGGCGAGACCACGTACATCGGCACGCGCGGGCCGGGGCCGTAGGGGTGCCTGTCGACGTGGTATTCCGGCTTGATTTGTTGCGGGTCGAGCGTGGTGGCGCCGGCCAGCGTGTCGCCGTCGTAGGCGGGCGCGCACGGCGGCGGTACGTGGTCGAAGTAGCCGTCGTTCTCGTCGAAGTTGATCAGCAGCACGGTCTTGCTCCAGACCGCCGGGTTGGCGGTCAGGGCATTCAGCACCTCTTGCGTATACCAGGCGCCCTGCACCGGGCTGGAAGGCCCGGGGTGCTCGGAGTACGTCGCCGGCGCCACGATCCACGACACCTGCGGCAGCTTGCCCGCGGCAACGTCGTCGCGCAGCGATTGCAGGAAGCCACCGTCAGGCATGGTGTTGGCCACGCCCTTGAGCAGCGGGCTGATGGCGTCGTCGGCGCTGGTGTATGCCGGGTAGGGGCTGCCGTTGGCCTGGTTGCCGCGCGCGGCATTGGCGTCGCGGTATTGCTTGAAGCCCGCCAGCGGGTTGTCGGTGAAGTTGTCCGGCATGTTCTGGTAGACCTTCCAGCTCACGCCGGCGGCTTCCAGGCGCTCCGGGTAGGTCTTCCAGGTGTAGGCCGGGGCCGACCCCGTGAACGAGTCGCCGCTGTTGTCGATCACCGGCCCGCCGTTGGCGCCGCTGGGGTCGTTGGTGCCGGTCCAGTGGAACAGGCGGTTGGAGTTGGTGCCGCCGTGGAAGCTGCAGTGGTAGGCGTCGCAGAGGGTGAAGGCATTGGCCAGCGCTACCTGGAAGTCCAGCTCGGCCTCGGTGTAGTAGCCCATCGACTGGGTCTGCTTGTGGGTCGGCCACTTGTTCATGCGGCCCAGGTCCCAGGCGTTCTGCGCATCCGGGTACGAGTGCGGCGTGCCGCTGACGCGCTGCGCATTGCCGGCGCTGCTGTCGAGGTGGTAGGGCAGCACGGTGCGGGTGGTGCTGCCGTTGGTATAGGTCTGCTGCCAGACGTTCAGGCCGCCCGCCAGCGGGATCGGGAAGCGGTCGCCAAAGCCGCGCACGCCGCGCAGCGTGCCGAAGTAGTTGTCGAACGAGCGGTTTTCCTGCATCAGGATGACCACGTGCTCGACGTCGCGGATGGTGCCGGTGGCATTGTTGGCCGGGATCGCCAGCGCGCGGCGGATGGACGGCGGGAAGGCCGCCAGCGCGGCGGTGGCGGCGGCGCTGCCGCCGGCGAGCTTGAGGAAGTTGCGTCTGCTTTGCGGGTTCATGGATTCTGTGCCGGGTGGTTTCTGGAGGAGGAGACGGGCCGGTGCGGCTTCAGGGCGCGCAGCGCAGTTGCGGCTTCACGGCGGGCGTCTCGCCAGGCTGGTCGCTGCCATTCCCCTGGCCGGGGTTGCCGCCGGTGCCAGGGGCACCCGGCGTGGTCGGTGCCGCGTTGGGCGAGCCGGTGGGGCTGTCGCCGGAGTCGCCGCCGCAGGCGG
>NZ_JBYSZI010000025.1:0-88528 GCF_058787075.1 Cupriavidus sp. FW305-46 | reverse complement strand
CTTCCTTGATCACCTGGTTGCGCGGGTCGCCGGTGGTGTACACCGGGTGGCCGAAGCCGATCACGACTTCCTTGTTCTCGACGCGGCGGGTGATGTCGGCCTGGGCCTCGTCCGGGTTGTCGTAGCGCTTCTGGATCTCGAACGCGACTTCATTGGCGCCGCCGTGCTTGGGGCCGCGCAGCGCGCCGATGGCGCCACTGATCGACGAGAACATGTCCGAGCCCGTGCCGGCGATCACGCGGGCGGCGAAGGTCGAGGCGTTGAATTCGTGCTCGGCGTACAGGTTGAGCGAGGTGTTCATGGCGCGCTCCCACAGTGCCGACGGCTTCTCGCCGTGCAGCAGGTGCAGGAAGTGGCCGCCGATGGAGTCATCGTCGGTTTCGACTTCGATGCGGCGGCCGTTGTGGCTGTAGTGATACCAGTACAGCAGCATCGAGCCGAGGCTGGCCATCAGGCGGTCGGCGATATCGCGCGCGCCCGGGGTGTTGTGGTCTTCCTTCTCCGGCAGCACGGTGCCCAGCACCGACACGCCGGTGCGCATCACGTCCATCGGGTGGGCGCTGGCGGGCACCCATTCGAGCGCGGCCTTCACATTGGCGGGCAGGCCGCGCAGGCTCTTGAGCTTGGCCTTGTAGGCGGCCAGTTCGGATCTGGTCGGCAGCTTGCCGTGCACCAGCAGGTGGGCGATTTCCTCGAACTCGCAGGTCTCGGCGATATCGAGGATGTCGTAGCCGCGGTAGTGCAGGTCGTTGCCGGTGCGGCCGACGGTGCACAGCGCGGTATTGCCGGCGGTCACGCCCGACAGGGCGACGGATTTCTTGACCCGGGGTGCGGCCGGCTCGCTGGCCGTGGCGTCGGGTGCAGCGGCAGGTGCGGCGAACTTCGAGGCGGACATCCATGTCTCCTTGGGCGCTGCCCTGTTTGTTTTTTGGTATGGGTATCGGCTTCAGGCGAAGAACAGCGCTTCCACGTTGGCCGGCAGCGGCGTGCCGGTGGCCTGCGCGCGCTGCAGCAGCGACCAGTAGTAGCGGTAGCTGGCGCGGTCGTGCAGCTGGCCCTCGTGGCGGATCGGGGCCCAGTTGTTCTCATGCGCCGCCAGCAGGATCTGGCTGGCCGCGCCGATTTCTTCGGCACCGGGGCGGAACGCCGCCACGATCGGTGCGATCTGGCCCGGATGGATGCTCCACTTGCGCAGGTAGCCGAACTCGCTGCGCGCGCGCAGCGCATCGTCGCCGGCGCGCTGCGGCGCCTGCACGTCGGTGCTGACGTTGTGCGACGGCACCTTGCCGTGGCGGTGGCAGGCGGCGGAGATCTCCAGCATGGCGCGCCGGATCAGCGGGTGTTCGAACTGCTGCGGCGAGCGCATGGCCCCGCCGGGGATGGCGCCGTGGTGGGCCGAGACAAAGTCCATCAGGCCGAAGCTCAGGCATTCCACCTGCACCAGCGCGGCAATATCGAAGGCCTGTTCCAGCGCGGCGTGGGTCTCGACCAGCACATGGATCGGGATATGCCGCGCGATGCCGGCATTGCGCGCCACCTGGTTGACGTGATCGGTCACGCGCGCGACCTCGACCACGTCGGTGACCTTGGGCACCACCACATAGGCCAGGCGCGCGCCGGCGGCGCGCACCAGCACGTCGACGTCCTCGCGCCAGCTCGGGTGGGCCGGGTCATGGATGCGCACGCCGACGCGGTTGTGGGCATTGAGCGGGCTGTTGACCAGCTGCGCGCACAGCTCTGCATGCTCGCGCTCATGGCCGACGGCGGCGCCGTCCTCGCAGTCGAAGGTGACGTCGAAGACGGGACCAAGCTCTTGTTGCAGGGCAAGCGATTTGCGCATCAGCTTTTCGCTGCCCGCGTAGTGGTCACACACCGGCAACTGGACCGGGATGGCTTCGCCCTGGAACAAGACCTCGGAAGGATGCACGTTGATTCGGATCGGTTTGGGTTGATGGGGGGAGCAGGGGCCATGGTAGCCCCTGGATATGAAAAAACCGGGGTCCGCGCTGATTCGTGAATCGTTGCGGAACCCCGGTCTTTCCTCGAGCGATCGGAGGATCAGCCCAGCAGGTGCTGCACGCCGGCCTTTTCTTCTTCCAGTTCGTTCAGGGTGATGTTGATCTTTTCCTGGCTGTAGGCGTCGATCTCCAGACCCTTGACGATCTCGTACTTGCCGTTGGCGGTGGTCACCGGGTAGCCGAACATGGTGTCGGCCGGGATGCCGTATTCACCGTTCGACGGGATGCCCATGGTGACGACCTTGCCGTTGGTGCCCAGCACCCAGTCGCGCACGTGGTCGATGGCGGCGTTGGCAGCCGAGGCGGCCGACGACAGGCCACGCGCTTCGATGATGGCGGCGCCGCGCTTGCCGACGGTCGGCAGGAACACGTCGTTGTTCCACACCGGGTCGTTGATCAGGTCCTTGACGCTCTTGCCGTCGACGGTGGCGTAGCGGTAGTCGGCGTACATGGTCGGGCTGTGGTTGCCCCACACGAACAGCTTCTCGATCGACGACACCGGCTTGCCGGTCTTGGCGGCGATTTGCGACAGGGCACGGTTGTGGTCCAGGCGCAGCATCGCGGTGAAGTTCTCGCGCGGCAGGTTCGGTGCCGACTTCATGGCGATGTAGGCGTTGGTGTTGGCCGGGTTGCCGACCACCAGCACCTTGACATTGCGGCTGGCGACTTCGTCCAGCGCCTTGCCCTGCACCGTGAAGATCTGGGCGTTGGCTTCGAGCAGGTCCTTGCGCTCCATGCCCTTGCTGCGCGGACGGGCGCCAACCAGCAGGGCCACGTCGGCGTCCTTGAAGGCAACCTTGGGGTCATCGGTGATGACCACGCCGGCCAGCAGCGGGAACGCGCAGTCTTCCAGCTCCATCACCACGCCCTTGACGGCTTGCTGGGCTTGCGGGAGGTCGAGCAGTTGGAGGATGACCGGCTGGTCTTTGCCCAGCATGTCGCCATTGGCGATGCGGAACAGCAGGGAGTAGCCGATCTGGCCAGCGGCGCCGGTCACTGCGACGCGCATTGGGGCTTTAGCCATGAGTAAATCTCCAAACGATAGAAGGGGGGAAGCCGGTCGGTGGCATGCCGTTGCCGAAACAAGGGGCGCGGCGGGTCACCGGGTGCTGGTTGTCGCCACAGCGGGGAGCGGCCGTCCGCCGGAACCAGGTGGCGGGGCCACGGGGCGGAACCGGTGAGGGAGAGCCACAACGGGTCATGGTGATGCAACAAAGCGTTAGTCTACTGCGAAGCGTGGCGCCATTTCCAGACCGGAGCGCTGCCGGGAATCTGCCGGGCCGATACATTCCGGTATCCTGGCTGCTGCTGGCGGGCCTGGGAGGGCCATCGCGGGCGTGGACCAGCGCGAGTGTAGGCCGGGCCTCCCGTGATGTCAATTCATATGTCTTATATAAGACATAAGACAATTAACGTAAGGCTGGACGTATCTTGCCCTTTTGTGGTGAAATCCCGCTATGTCCTCCCTGCCTACGTCCCTGACTGGCGCAGCCGCACCCGGCGCGCCGGAATCTGGCGCCGCCACGCCTGGCGCCGGGGCGCAGCCGCCTTCTTCGCCGCCCGCGCCTGTGCCGCAGGTGGCCCCGCCATCTGGCCCCGCCTCTGGTCTGCAGTCCGTGCCATCGCCCACCTTCAGCCCGCTCTACCAGCAGATCAAGGCGCTGATCACGCGCAGCCTGCAATCCGGCGAATGGAAGCCCGGCGAGATGATCCCCAGCGAAATGGAGCTGGCCTCACGCTACAAGGTCAGCCAGGGCACGGTGCGCAAGGCCATCGATGAACTCGCCGCCGAGAACCTGGTGGCGCGCCGGCAGGGCAAGGGCACTTTCGTGACCACGCACCATGAAGACGTGGTCAAGTTCCGCTTCCTGCGCCTCGTCCCGGACGAAGGCGAACCCCATTATGGCGCCAGCCGCGTGCTGGAATGCAAGCGCCTGCGCGCCCCCGCCGAAATTGCCCGGCTGCTCGACATCCGCACCGGCGACAGCGTGGTGCAGATCCGCCGCGTGCTGAATTTCTCGGGCGAGTCGACCGTGCTGGATGAAATCTGGCTGCTCGGCGCCAACTTCAAGGGCCTCACCGCTGAAAAGCTGACCGAGTGGAAGGGCCCCATGTATGCATTGTTCGAGGCCGAGTTCGGTACGCGCATGATCCGCGCCTCGGAGAAGATCCGCGCCGTGCCTGCCGATGAAACCGCGGCCGAGTTGCTGGCTGTCCCGGTAGGCTCGCCGCTGCTGTCAGTCGAGCGGGTGTCGTACACCTATGGCGACCGCCCCGTCGAAGTGCGCCGCGGGCTGTACGTGACTACGCGGCACTATTACCAGAACGACCTGAGCTGACGCCGGCGCATGGCATGATGCGCCCGCTGGCGTTGATTATTGTGGCTTTCGTCATGACGGTGCGGGCTGTTGCGCGGCGCGGCTAATGTTGCGCTGGATTGCCCGCCGGATGTGATTAGTGTGCGATTGTCGGGCGGCACCTGTTGGTGCCTGATAGCTGAAAATTATTGGTGCAGCGCGCAACAAAGGCGCTAAAATCTCATGGATTTGCCCTAATGCATCCCGTTGCATGCAGGGCAGTGGCAGTTTCGTTTTTTGTTTACCGCAAATGGGGTCTCGCATGGCTGAAGCCGTCAAACAAGCCAGGCCGGAGTACCGGAATATCGGTATCGCGCAGATTGCGCGCTACCGGTTGCCCTGGGCCGGCAAGGTATCCATCCTGCATCGCGTGAGCGGTGCACTGATGTTCCTCCTTCTTCCCTTCGTCCTGTATCTGTTTGAGCAGAGCATAACTTCGGAACTGAGCTTCGCAAAGTTCTCGGCGCTTCTGTCCGGTGGCTTCGTCAAGCTGGTTCTGCTGGTCCTGATCTGGGGTTATCTGCATCACTTCTGCGCGGGTATCCGTTTCCTGCTGCTGGATGTGCACGTCGGCGTTTCCAAGCCGGCCTCGGCCAAGTCTGCCATCGGCGTGCTGGTTGTGAGCCTGCTGCTTACCCTGATTTTCGGCCTGAAGCTGTTCGGCCTGTTCTGAGGAGAATCAAGGTGGCAAACAATAATATCGGTCCCAAGCGTCTTGTCGTCGGTGCGCACTACGGCCTGAAAGACTGGCTGGCGCAGCGCGTCACGGCCGTGATCATGGTGGTCTTCACCGTGGTCCTGGCCATTGCCTTCCTGCTGTCGAACGGCGCTTCGTATGAAGCGTGGGCAGGGCTCTTCTCCAACCAGTGGATGAAGATCATCACGTTCCTGACCATCCTGTCGCTGCTGTATCACGCCTGGATCGGCGTGCGCGACATCTGGATGGACTATGTGCGTCCGATGGCGGTTCGCCTCGTGCTGCAAGTTCTTACGATTCTGTGGCTCGTCGGTTGCGCGGGCTACGCTGCTCAGATTCTCTGGAGGGTGTAATAAATGGTCGCAGTCAAGACTGGATTGCCGCGTCGCCGTTTCGACGTGGTCATCGTCGGTGCTGGCGGCGCCGGGATGCGCGCATCCCTCCAGCTCGCGGAAGCCGGCCTGAACGTGGCCGTGCTGTCCAAGGTGTTCCCGACGCGCTCGCACACGGTGGCGGCACAGGGCGGCATCGGCGCTTCGCTGGGGAACATGAGCGAAGACAACTGGCACTACCACTTCTACGACACCATCAAGGGCTCGGACTGGCTGGGTGACCAGGACGCGATCGAGTTCATGTGCCGTGAAGCCCCGAAGGTCGTGTACGAGCTCGAACACTTCGGCATGCCGTTCGACCGCAACCCCGACGGCACCATCTACCAGCGTCCGTTCGGCGGCCACACCGCCAACTACGGTGAAAAGCCGGTGCAGCGCGCCTGCGCCGCGGCTGACCGTACCGGCCACGCGCTGCTGCACACGCTGTACCAGCGCAACGTGCGCGCCAAGACCCACTTCTTCGTCGAGTGGATGGCGCTGGACCTGATCCGTGACCAGGACGGCGACGTGCTGGGCGTGACCGCGCTGGAAATGGAGACCGGCGAGGTCTACATCCTCGAGGCCAAGACCACGCTGTTCGCGACCGGCGGTGCCGGCCGTATCTATGCAGCTTCCACCAACGCCTTCATCAACACCGGTGACGGCCTGGGCATGGCAGCGCGCGCAGGCGTGCCGCTGGAAGACATGGAATTCTGGCAGTTCCACCCGACCGGCGTGGCCGGCGCGGGCGTGCTGATCACCGAAGGCGTGCGCGGCGAAGGCGGTATCCTGCGCAACAAGGACGGCGAGCGCTTCATGGAGCGCTATGCCCCGACGCTGAAGGACCTGGCGCCGCGTGACTTCGTCTCGCGCTCGATGGACCAGGAAATCAAGGAAGGCCGCGGCTGCGGCCCGAACGGCGACTACGTGCTGCTCGACCTGACCCACGTCGGCGCCGAGACCATCATGAAGCGCCTGCCGTCGATCCGCGAAATCGGCATGAAGTTCGCCAACGTCGACGCGATCAAGGAACCGATCCCGGTGGTCCCGACCATCCACTACCAGATGGGTGGCATTCCGACCAACTACCACGGCCAGGTCGTGGTGCCGAAGAACGGCAACCCGAACGAAGTGCTCAACGGCTTCTACGCGATCGGCGAATGCTCGTGCGTGTCGGTGCACGGCGCCAACCGCCTGGGCACCAACTCGCTGCTCGACCTGGTGGTGTTCGGCCGCGCCGCCGGCAATCACATCATCGCCCAGAACCTGAAGCAGAAAGAGCACAAGCCGCTGCCGGCCGACGCCGCCGACCTCGCGCTGTCGCGCCTGGCCAAGCTGCAGTCGTCGTCCTCGGGCGAGTACACGCAGGACGTCGCCAACGACATCCGCAAGAACATGCAGTCGCATGCCGGCGTGTTCCGTACCCAGAAGCTGATGGACGAAGGCGTCGAGCGCATCCTGGAAGTATCCGAGCGTGCCGACAACATCCACCTGAAGGACAAGTCCAAGGTCTTCAACACCGCGCTGGTGGAAGCCCTGGAAGTGGCCAACCTGGTGGAAGTGGCCAAGGCCACCATGATCTCGGCGGCCGCCCGCAAGGAATCGCGCGGTGCCCACGCGCACAGCGACTTCCCGAACCGCGACGACCAGAACTGGCTCAAGCACACGCTGTTCTACAGCGAAGGCAACCGCCTCGACTACAAGCCGGTGAAGATGGAACCGCTGACGGTGGAAAGCGTGCCGCCGAAGGCCCGTACCTTCTGAGCACCGCATCGTAGAGACAACAGGACCCACAGAAATGAAGCGTATTTTCGAAGTCTACCGCTACGATCCGGACAAGGATGCGGCACCGCGCATGCAGACCTACGAGGTCGAGCTGGACGGTCACGAGCGCATGCTGCTGGACGCGCTGGTCAAGCTGAAGAAGCTGGACGAGACCATCTCGTTCCGCCGTTCGTGCCGCGAAGGCGTGTGCGGCTCGGACGCGATGAACATCAACGGCAAGAACGGCCTGGCCTGCCTGACCAATATGCGCGAGCTGCCGGACCGCATCGTGCTGCGTCCGCTGCCCGGCCTGCCGGTGGTGCGCGACCTGATCGTCGACATGACGAACTTCTTCAAGCAGTACAACTCGATCAAGCCGTTCCTGATCAACGACGAGCCGCCGCCCGAGAAAGAGCGCCTGCAGTCGCCGGAAGAGCGCGACGAGCTGGATGGCCTGTACGAGTGCATTCTCTGCGCCAGCTGCTCGACGTCGTGCCCGTCGTTCTGGTGGAACCCGGACAAGTTCGTCGGCCCGGCCGGCCTGCTGCAGGCTTACCGCTTTATTGCGGACAGCCGCGACCAGGCCACCAACGAGCGCCTGGACAACCTGAACGACCCGTACCGCCTGTTCCGCTGCCACAGCATCATGAACTGCGTCGATGTGTGCCCGAAGGGTCTGAACCCGACCAAGGCCATCGGCAAGATCAAGGAGCTGATGGTCCGCCGCGCGGTCTGAGCCTGCGGCTGTCTGCAGTAGTAAGCGGCGCGTCAGCCAGAGCGGCTATATCTGGCTGGCGCGCCGAAAGTAGGAAGCCATGACTGAGAGTCCTGCCACCACCTTCTCCCATCAGGCCGACCCGCACAAGCGCGCACGTCTGCGCTGGCGCGCCCGCCGCGGCCTGCTGGAGAACGACATCATCGTCGAACGTTTTTTCAACCGTTACGAGGAGAGCCTGTCCGACGAGGACGTGGCTTCGCTGAGCGTGCTGTTCGAACTCAGCGACAACGAGTTGATGGACCTGCTCCTTGCGCGCAAGGAACTGGACGGTGAGCTCGACACGCCCCCGATGCAGCGAGTGATCGCCCTGCTGCGTACGGTCTGAGTTTTGGTCAACATTATTATTCACAGCATTTGAAGGATCCGACATGACGCCGTCCGATGTGAAAGCCACGCTATCGTTCTCCGATGGTTCCCCCAGCGTTGAGCTGCCGATCTACACGGGTACCGTTGGCCCGGACGTAATCGACATTCGCAAGCTGTACGGACAGACCGGTAAGTTCACTTACGACCCCGGTTTCATGTCGACGGCTTCGTGCAATTCCAAGATCACCTATATCGACGGTGACAAGGGCGAACTGCTGTACCGCGGCTACCCGATCGAGCAGCTCGCGCAGAAGTGCGACCACCTCGAAACCTGCTACCTGCTGCTCAAGGGCGAGCTGCCCAACGCCAAGCAGAAGGAAGAATTCGTCGGCCACGTGATGAACCACACCATGGTTCACGAGCAGATGCAGTTCTTCATGCGCGGCTTCCGCCGCGACGCGCACCCGATGGCCGTGCTGACCGGCATGGTCGGTGCCATGAGCGCGTTCTACCACGACGCGATGGACATCGATGATCCGCACCAGCGCGAGATCTCGGCCATCCGCCTGATCGCCAAGATGCCGACCCTGGTCGCCATGGCGTACAAGTACAACATCGGCCAGCCGTACATCTACCCGCAGAACGACCTGTCCTACTCGGGCAACTTCATGCGCATGATGTTCGGCACGCCGTGCGCCCCGTACACCGTGAACCCGGTGCTGGAGCGCGCGCTGGACCGCATCTTCATCCTGCACGCCGACCACGAGCAGAACGCGTCGACCTCGACCGTGCGCCTGGCCGGTTCGTCGGGCACCAACCCGTTCGCAGCCATCGCCGCCGGCGTGGCCTGCCTGTGGGGCCCGGCCCACGGCGGCGCCAACGAAGCCGCGCTGAAGATGCTGGAAGAAATCGGCAGCGTCGACAACATCAACGAGTTCATCAAGCAGGTCAAGGACAAGAACTCGGGCGTGCGCCTGATGGGCTTTGGCCACCGCGTGTACAAGAACTACGATCCGCGCGCCAAGCTGATGCGCGAAACCTGCCACGAAGTGCTGGAAGAGCTGGGCCTGCACAACGACCCGCTGTTCAAGCTGGCCATGGAGCTGGAAAAGATCGCGCTGGAAGACGAGTACTTCGTCAGCCGCAAGCTGTACCCGAACGTGGACTTCTACTCGGGCATCGTCCAGCGCGCGCTGGGCATCCCGACCTCGCTGTTCACCTGCATCTTCGCGCTGGCCCGCACCCCGGGCTGGATCTCGCAGTGGGAGGAGATGATTACCGATCCGGAATACAAGATCGGTCGTCCGCGTCAGCTGTTCGTTGGCGCAGCTACCCGCGACGTGCCGGACGTTGCCAAGCGCTGATCGCTGGCTTTTCATCCGGCTGCGCGATGCAGCAATCACAAACGCCCCGGCCCGCCGGGGCGTTTGTGTTTCTGGGCCGGAGCGCCTTGTGCGTCGCAGCAGGGCAGGGAGCAGGAAATTGCCGGATAAGTGGTGAGAACGGCAATTTGCGGAGAATTGTGTCTCAGTCTGTCAATTCAGTTCCGCATTTGTTGTGCGATTTTCGCCTGCGGCAGGAAATTTGACCCTATAATGCGGGCTGCTTTGCCGACGGCAGCCGGGCCACCCTTCCGGCATGCGGTGCGGCAAGCGGGGCAGGCGAATCGCTTGCGCAATAGAGAACGCATCAAACGTTGTCTTTCCGAACCTTGGTCCCCCTACCTCACGGGACTGACACATGCCGGGCCCCGCATAAGCTGTCTCTCCCTTGCAGGCCCGTCTTCCGCGTCTCGGGCGTCTTTATTCGTAGTCCGCGGGTGTTGTTCGATTGCGCAGGTCACACCGTTTCTGCCCGGTTGACCCAAACATAAATCGAGGAGCTCCTGATGACGCTGTCCCGTCTTACGTCCATCTCGCTGGCCGCCGTGCTGGCCACCCTTGGCGCCGCTGCCAACGCCGAAACCGTGAAGATCGCCATTGCCGGCCCGATGAGCGGCTCGGTGGCGCAGTATGGCGACATGGTCAAGGCCGGTGCGCTGACCGCGATCGAACAACTCAATGCCAACGGCGGCGCCGGCGGCAACAAGTTCGAAGTGGTGATGATGGACGACGCCTGCGAGCCGAAGCAGGCCGTGGCAGTTGCCAACAAGATCGTCAGCCAGAACATCAAGTACGTGATCGGCCATGTGTGCTCGGGCTCGACCATCCCGGCTTCGGACATCTACGAGAACGAAGGCATCGTCATGGTCACGCCGTCGGCCACCGCGCCGCAGCTGACCGAGACCAAGAAGCGCAAGTACATCTTCCGCACCATCGGCCGCGACGACCAGCAGGGCCCGGCCGCCGCCCAGTACATCATCGGCAAGGTCAAGCCGAAGAAGGTCGCGGTGCTGCACGACAAGCAGTCGTACGGCCAGGGCATCGCCAGCTCGGTGAAGAAGGACCTGGAAGCCGCCAAGATCCCGGTCGCCGTGTTCGAAGGCATCAACGCCGGCGATTCGGACTACTCCGCCGTCATCACCAAGCTCAAGTCGCAGGGCGTGGACTTCGTCTACTTCGGCGGCTACCACCCGGAAATGGGCCTGCTGCTGCGCCAGGCGCGCGAGCAGGGCGTGAAGGCCGCGTTCATGGGCCCCGAGGGCGTGGGCAACAAGGACGTGACGGCGATCGCCGGCCCGTCCTCGGAAGGCATGCTGGTGACGCTGCCGGCAGACTTCTCGGCCGACCCGGCCAACGCCGCGCTGGTGAAGGCCTTTGCCGACAAGAAGCGTGACGCCAACGGTCCGTTCCAGATGCCGGCTTATGCCGCCGTCAAGATCATCGGCGACGCCATTGCCGGCGCCAAGAGCACCGACCCGACCAAGGTCGCAGCGTACATGCACAAGAACGCCTTCACCACCCCGATCGGCAAGGTCGAGTACGACGACAAGGGCGACCTGAAGTCCTTCAAGTTCGTGGTCTACACCTGGCACAAGGACGCCAGCAAGACGGCCGCCAACTAAGCCGGCGCTTTTCCACGCACACGCCCCGCCCGGACCCCGGGCGGGGCGTTCTGGTATCGGGCTTCAAGTTCCTGAGGCTTCCCCAATGAATGAATTCCTTCCACAGTTCACCCAGCAGCTGGTCAACGGCCTGACGCTGGGTGCGATCTATGCGCTGATCGCCATCGGCTACACAATGGTCTACGGCATCATCGGCATGATCAATTTCGCGCACGGCGAGATTTACATGATCGGTGCCTATGTCGGCCTGGTCACGCTCACCGCGATCGGCGCCCAGGCAGGCTACCCCCTGCCGCTGGTGCTGGGCGCCGCCTTGCTGGTCTCGGTGCTGGTCACCGGGGTGTACGGCTATGCGGTGGAGCGGGTGGCATACCGGCCCTTGCGCGGCGGACCGCGGCTGGTGCCGCTGATCTCGGCCATCGGCATGTCGATCTTCCTGCAGAACTATGTCCAGATCGGGCAGGGCGCGCGCGACGTGTCGGTGCCGGTGCTGATCTCGGGCGCCATCGAGTTCCAGATGGGCAGCGACTTCACCGTGACGGTGCCGTACTCGCGCCTGCTGATCGTGGGCGTGACGCTGGTGCTGATGATCGCGCTGACGCTGTTTATCGGCCGTTCGCGCATGGGCCGTGCCTGCCGCGCCTGCGCCGAAGACATGCGCATGGCCAACCTGCTCGGCATCGACACCAACAAGGTGATCTCGTTCACCTTCGTGCTGGGTGCGATGCTGGCGGCGGTGGGCGGCGTGCTGATCGGGCTGACCATCGGCAAGCTCAATCCCTTTATCGGCTTTATCGCCGGCATCAAAGCCTTCACCGCGGCGGTGCTGGGCGGCATCGGCAGCATCCCGGGCGCGATGCTCGGCGGCGTGCTGCTGGGCCTGGCGGAGACCTTCGCCTCGGGCTATATGCCGGCCGAGTACAAGGACGTGGTGGCGTTCAGCCTGCTGGTGCTGGTGCTGCTGTTCCGTCCGACCGGGCTGCTGGGCAAGCCTGACGTCGAAAAGGTCTGAGGGAGGACGAGACATGACTAACAACGTTTCCGCGATGCCCGCGGGCAAGGCCGCCGCACGCGGCGCCGCACCGGGACAATCGCTCAAGAATGCGATCACGGCCGCCGTGATGACGGCCATCCTGACCATTCCCATCCTGGGCCTGCAGCTCAAGCTGGAAGGCTACAAGGTCGTGCTGGAGCCGCACTGGCGGCCGGTGTGGATCGCCGTGGCGGCGGTCTTCCTGTTCCAGCTGTTCAAGCCGCTGCTGTCGCGCGCCGGCAGCGCGGTGCGCCTGCCGGCGGTGCCGCAGCTGGGCGCCCGGCAGCAGCGCGTGGCGGTATGGGTGCTGCTGGCGGTCGGGCTGGTGTGGCCGTTCTTCGGCTCGCGCGGCGCGGTCGACGTGGCCACGCTGGCGCTGATCTACGTGATCCTGGGCCTGGGCCTGAATATCGTGGTGGGCTATGCCGGCCTGCTCGACCTGGGCTATGTCGGCTTCTACGCCATCGGCGGCTACACCTACGCGCTGCTCAACCAGTATTTCGGGCTGGGCTTCTGGGAATGCCTGCCGATCGCCGCCGCGATGTCGGCCACCTTCGGCTTCCTGCTGGGGTTCCCGGTGCTGCGTTTGCGCGGCGACTACCTGGCCATCGTGACACTTGGCTTCGGCGAGATCATCCGCCTGCTGGCCAATAACCTGACCAGCCTGACCGGCGGCCCGGATGGCGTGTCCGGCATCCCGAAGCCGACCGTGTTCGGCATCGAGATGGCGCGCAGCGCGAGCGTGGAGGGCGCCAAGACCTTTCATGACCTGCTGGGCTGGGACTACAGCGGCCAGCACATGGTGATCTTCCTGTACCTGCTGGCGCTGCTGCTGGTGGGCTTCACGCTGTTCGTCACCAGCCGCCTGATCCGCATGCCGATGGGCCGCGCCTGGGAAGCGCTGCGCGACGACGAGATCGCGTGCCGCTCGCTGGGCCTGAACCCGACCCGCATCAAGCTGTCGGCGTTCACGCTGGGGGCTTCGTTCGCCGGCATCGGCGGCGCTTTCTTCGCGGCGCGCCAGGGCCTGGTCAATCCGGAATCGTTCACCTTCATCGAGTCGGCGCTGATCCTCGCCGTGGTGGTGCTGGGCGGCATGGGTTCGCAGCTGGGCGTGATCCTGGCGGCGATCCTGCTGACGGTGCTGCCCGAGGTGGCGCGCGGTTTTGCCGAATATCGCATGCTGATCTTCGGCCTGGTGATGGTGCTGATGATGATGTGGCGTCCGCAGGGCCTGCTGCCCGCGAGCCGTCCCCACGTGGAGTTGCCGAAATGAGCGCGGATTTGCTGAAAGTCTCCGGCCTGCAGATGCGCTTCGGCGGCTTGCTGGCCGTGGACGGTATTGATTTCAATGTGCGCAGCGACGAGGTCTTCGCCATCATCGGCCCCAATGGCGCCGGCAAGACCACGGTGTTCAACTGCGTGGGCGGCTTCTACAAGCCCACCGCGGGCGAGGTCACGCTGGACGGCCACGCCATCGCCGGCCTGCCCAGCCACCAGGTGGCGCGCAAGGGCCTGGTGCGGACCTTCCAGAACATCCGCCTGTTCAAGTCGCTGACGGTGGTGGAAAACCTGCTGGTGGCGCAGCACCGCCAGGTGCAGGCGGGCATCCTGCGCGGCTTGTTCGCTACGCCGGCCTACCGCCGCGCCGAGCGCGAGGCGCTGGAGCGCGCCGCGGTCTGGCTCGAACGCATGGGGCTGACCTCGGTGGCCAACCGCGAGGCGGGCACGCTGTCGTACGGCCACCAGCGCCGGCTGGAGATTGCGCGCTGCATGATCACCAAGCCGCGCCTGTTGATGCTGGACGAGCCGGCGGCCGGCCTGAACCCGCAGGAGAAGATCGAGCTGCAGCAGCTGATCGACCAGCTGCGGCGCGAGTTCGGCATCTCGGTGCTGCTGATCGAGCACGACATGAGCCTGGTGATGGGCGTGTCCGACCGCATCCTGGTGATGGAGCACGGCAAGCCGATCGTGATTGGCAAGCCCGAGCAAGTGCGCAACGACCCGCGCGTGATCAAGGCCTACCTGGGAGAGGACTGATGCTGAAGCTGGAACAGGTCCATACCCACTACGGCGCCGTCGAGGCGCTGTCGGGCGTATCGATCGAAGTCAACAAGGGGGAGATCGTCACCCTGATCGGCAGCAACGGCGCCGGCAAGACGACGCTGATGATGACCGTGTGCGGCACGCCGCGCGCGTCCAGCGGACGCGTGACGTTCGAAGGGCAGGACATCACCAACCGGTCCACGCACGAGATCATGCGCTTGGGGCTCGCGATCTCGCCCGAGGGCCGGCGCGTGTTCCCGAGCCTGACGGTGCTGGAGAACCTGAAGATGGGCGCTTTCTTCGCCAGGCGCGACGAGATCGAGGCGGGCATCGAGCACGTCTTCAAGCTGTTCCCGCGCCTGAACCAGCGCGCCAGCCAGCGCGCCGGCACCATGTCGGGCGGCGAGCAGCAGATGCTGGCGATCGGCCGCGCGCTGATGAGCCGGCCGCGCCTGCTGCTGCTGGACGAGCCCACGCTCGGTCTGGCGCCGCTGATCATCGCGCAGATCTTCGACATCATCCGCACCATTCGTGACGAAGGCGTCACTGTGTTCCTGGTCGAGCAGAACGCCAACAAGGCGCTGCAGGTCGCGGACCGCGGCTATGTGCTCGAAACCGGCAAGGTGGTGCTGGCTGATACCGGCGCCAACCTGCTGGCCAACGACCGGATCAAGGCCGCCTACCTGGGCGGCTGAGCCCAAGAGGCCGCGGCCCCGCCGGGCGGGCCGCGGCCTTTTCCTTTTCGCCATCCGCGAAATCCCCCTTTCGCCAATCACATTACATTGCAGCCGCTGCCCGGGCCGGGCAGGGGGCTGAGTGCCATACCCCCTGTGGCATAATCAATTGCCAAGTCAAGCATTGCGGCAACGCTTGAAGTAACGCTCGCTTCAGGCGGCTTCCGGCGCGATTATCGCTATCGCCACCCGCTCGCCACCGCGACCGAAGCGAATAAAACCCCTGCAAACTACCGCGCGGTCACCGCGGACCACTCCTGCAAAGGATCGGTCTTCCGGCCCGCCATCGCATCATGGCCAAGACGCTCTACGACAAACTCTGGGATGACCATACCGTCCACGTCGAGGAAGACGGCACCACGCTGCTCTATATCGACCGCCACCTGCTGCATGAAGTGACCAGCCCGCAGGCGTTCGAGGGGCTGAAGCTGGCGGAGCGTCCGGTATGGCGCATCAGCGCCAACCTGGCCGTGTCGGACCACAACGTGCCGACCACCGACCGCAGCCACGGCATTGCCGATCCGGTATCGAAGCTGCAGGTCGATACGCTGGATGCCAACTGCGACAGCTACGGCATCACCCAGTTCAAGATGAACGACCACCGCCAGGGCATCGTGCACGTGATCGGGCCGGAGCAGGGCGCGACGCTGCCGGGCATGACGGTGGTGTGCGGCGACTCGCATACCAGCACGCATGGCGCGTTTGGCGCGCTGGCGCATGGCATCGGCACGTCGGAAGTGGAGCACGTGCTGGCCACGCAGACGCTGCTGGGCAAGAAGGCCAAGAACATGCTGGTCAAGGTGGAAGGCAAGCTGCCGCGCGGCTGCACCGCCAAGGACATCGTGCTGGCCGTGATCGGCAAGATCGGCACCGCGGGCGGCACCGGCTACACCATCGAGTTCGCCGGCTCGGCCATCCGCGACCTGACCATGGAAGGCCGCATGACGGTCTGCAACATGGCCATCGAGGCGGGCGCGCGCGCCGGCCTGGTGGCGGTGGACGACGTCACGCTCGAATACGTGAAGGGCCGCCCCTACGCGCCGCAGGGCGTGGAGTGGGAGCAGGCCGTGGCCTACTGGCGCACGCTGCATTCGGATGCCGGGGCGAAGTTCGACCAGGTGGTCGAGCTGCGCGCCGAGGATGTCCGTCCGCAGGTGACCTGGGGTACCTCGCCGGAAATGGTGATCAGCATCGAAGACCGCGTGCCGGACCCAGAGAAGGAAAAGGACCCGAACAAGCGCAACGCGATGGAGCGCGCGCTCGAATACATGGGCCTGCAGCCCAACGTGCCGGTCGAGAGCATCAATATCGACAAGGTCTTCATCGGTTCGTGCACCAACAGCCGCATCGAAGACATGCGCGCCGCCGCGTGGGTGGTGCAGAAGCTTGGCCGCAAGGTTGCCGGCAACGTGAAGCTGGCGATGGTGGTGCCGGGCTCGGGCCTGGTCAAGGAACAGGCCGAGCGCGAAGGCCTGGACAAGATCTTCAAGGCCGCCGGTTTTGAATGGCGCGAGCCGGGCTGCTCGATGTGCCTGGCGATGAATGCCGACCGCCTCGAGGCAGGCGAGCGTTGCGCGTCGACTTCGAACCGCAACTTCGAAGGCCGCCAGGGCGCGGGCGGGCGCACCCACCTGGTGAGCCCGGCGATGGCAGCGGCCGCAGCCATCGAAGGCCATTTCGTCGATATCCGCAAGCTGGGCTGAAGAAGCAAGGAAAGAGAACATGGACAAGTTCACCGTACACAGCGGCCTCGTAGCCCCGCTCGACCGCGAGAACGTCGATACCGACGCCATCATCCCGAAGCAGTTCCTGAAGTCGATCAAGCGCACCGGCTTCGGCCCCAACCTGTTCGACGAGTGGCGCTACAAGGACGTCGGCGAGCCCGGCATGGACAACAGCAAGCGTCCGCTGAACCCGGACTTCGTGCTGAACCAGCCGCGCTACCAGGGCGCGTCGATCCTGCTGGCGCGCCGCAACTTCGGCTGCGGCAGCTCGCGCGAGCACGCGCCGTGGGCGCTGACCCAATACGGCTTCCGCGCCGTGATCGCGCCCAGCTTTGCCGACATCTTCTTCAACAACTGCTACAAGAACGGCCTGTTGCCGGTGGTGCTGACCGAACAGCAGGTCGACCACCTGTTCAACGAGACCAACGCCTTCAACGGCTACAAGCTGACCATCGACCTGGACAAGCAGGTGGTGCTGACGGCGGGCGGCCAGGCGTATGAGTTCGACATCGCCCCGTTCCGCAAGTACTGCATGCTGAACGGCTTCGACGATATCGGCCTGACGCTGCGCCATGCCGACAAGATCAAGGCCTATGAGGCCGAGCGCGTGGCCAGGATGCCGTGGCTGAACAACCGCCTGGTCGGATAAGACTCAACGAGGAAAGACAACAATGAAGATCGCAGTCCTGCCGGGTGACGGCATCGGTCCCGAAATCGTCGCGGAGGCCGTCAAGGTCCTGAACGCGCTCGACGAGAAGTTCGAGCTGGAAACCGCCCCGGTGGGCGGCGCCGGCTACGAGGCCGAAGGCCATCCGCTGCCGGAAAACACCCTGAAGCTGGCCAAGGAAGCCGACGCCATCCTGTTCGGCGCCGTCGGCGACTGGAAGTACGACAGCCTGGATCGTCCGCTGCGTCCGGAGCAGGCCATCCTGGGCCTGCGCAAGCACCTGCAGCTGTTCGCCAACTTCCGCCCGGCGATCTGCTATCCGGAACTGACCGGCGCCTCGAGCCTGAAGCCCGAGCTGGTGGCCGGCCTGGACATCCTGATCGTGCGCGAACTGAACGGCGACATCTACTTCGGCCAGCCGCGCGGCGTGCGCGAAGCGCCGGACGGCCTGTTCAAGGGCGCGCGCGAAGGCTTCGACACCATGCGCTACAGCGAGCCGGAAATCCGCCGCATCGCCCATGTGGCGTTCCAGGCCGCGGCCAAGCGCGGCAAGAAGCTGTGCAGCGTCGACAAGGCCAACGTGCTCGAGACCTTCCAGTTCTGGAAGGACATCGTGATCGAGGTGCACAAGGAGTACCCGGAGGTCGAGCTGTCGCACATGTACGTCGACAACGCGGCCATGCAGCTGGTCAAGGCGCCCAAGAGCTTCGACGTGATCGTCACCGGCAATATGTTCGGCGACATCCTGTCGGATGAGGCCGCCATGCTGACCGGCTCGATCGGCATGCTGCCGTCGGCGTCGCTGGATGCCAACAACAAGGGCCTGTACGAGCCGTCGCACGGCTCTGCGCCGGACATCGCCGGCAAGGGCGTGGCTAACCCACTGGCGACGATCCTGTCGGCGGCGATGATGCTGCGCTACTCGCTGAACCGCGCCGAGCAGGCCGACCGCATCGAGAGCGCCGTCAAGAAGGTGCTGGCCCAGGGCTACCGCACCGGTGACATCCTGACGCCGGGTTGCAAGCAGGTCGGTACCCGCGAGATGGGTGACGCCGTGCTGGCGGCACTGTAAGTCACACCGGAAGGGGGCACTGCGCGAGTAGTGCCCCCTTTGTCTGATTTGTCCCCGTTATTTCCCGTATCTGCACGCTGCGGCAGCGCCGCAAAATCGTGTAGACTCTGCCGATGGCCCGATTTTCCCAGTCCACCCTGACTGCTGTTGCTGCCCTGACCGCTACCCGCGGCCCGGTCTGCACGATTTCGCTCGGCCAGACCGCAACGACGATTAAAACCATTATTAAAACCGCGATCGCCTAGATCCGTTCGTCGTGCCTGCCCGTCTTCCCCGCGCAGCCACGCCGGGCGAGGAAAATGGCGGGGAAGTAAAAATCACATCCGAGGTAAATCATGATTGTAGGTCTCGTCGGTTGGCGGGGAATGGTCGGCAGCGTCCTGATGCAGCGCATGCAGGAAGAGCGTGATTTCGACCATATCGAGCCCGTCTTCTTCAGCACGTCCAATGCCGGCGGCAAGGCGCCCGCCATGGCGAAGAACGAAACCACGCTGAAAGATGCCAATGACATCGAAGCGCTGAAGAAGTGCGACGTGGTGCTGACCGCCCAGGGCGGCGACTACACCAACGAGGTCTTCCCCAAGCTGCGCGCGGCCGGCTGGAAGGGCTACTGGATCGACGCGGCGTCCTCGCTGCGGATGAAGGACGATGCCATCATCGTGCTGGATCCGGTCAACCAGGATGTGATCAAGGACGCGCTGTCCAAGGGCGTCAAGAATTTCATCGGCGGCAACTGCACGGTCAGCTGCATGCTGATGGGCCTCGGCGGCCTGTTCGAGGCCGACCTGATCGAGTGGATGACGTCGATGACGTACCAGGCCGCTTCCGGCGGCGGCGCGCAGCATATGCGCGAGCTGCTGACGCAGTTCGGCACGCTGAACGCGTCGGTCAAGCCGCTGCTGGACAACCCGGCCTCGGCCATCCTGGAAATCGACCGCACCATCCTGGCGACCCAGCACGGCCTGTCCGCCGAGGAAACCAAGCAGTTCGGCGTGCCGCTGGCCGGCAACCTGATCCCCTGGATCGACAAGGACCTGGGCAATGGCCAGTCCAAGGAAGAATGGAAGGGCGGCGCCGAGACCAACAAGATCCTGGGCCGCGGCGAAGGCTTCCTGGGTGCGACCGGCGCCACGCCGATCGCCGTCGACGGCCTGTGCGTGCGCATCGGCGCCATGCGCTGCCACTCGCAGGCGCTGACCATCAAGCTGCGCAAGGATGTGCCGCTCGATGAGATCGAAGGCATGCTCGCCGCCCACAACCCGTGGGCCAAGGTGGTGCCGAATACGCGTGAAGCCAGCATGACCGATCTGACCCCGGCTGCCGTGACCGGCACGCTGACGATTCCGGTCGGACGCCTGCGCAAGATGCAGATGGGCGGCGAGTACCTGTCCGCGTTCACGGTCGGCGACCAGCTGCTGTGGGGCGCGGCCGAGCCGCTGCGCCGCATGCTGCGTATCCTGATCGAGTCCTGATCGAGTCCTGATCCGGTGCTCCCGCCTGTTGCCTGGTTGCGTCCGTTGCAGCCAGGCAACAGAATGGACCGCTTTGCCGACAACGCCGCGCCCATGCGCGGCGTTGTTGTATCCGGGCGCCTATTTTCCTTGGTGATGCGTCACAATACGCCGGCATGCGCTTCGCGCCAGGCAGGGTTTGGCGTCTGCGCGCGGCTGGAGAAGGGGTGCGCCGAGAACGCCCCGCCAGCCTGCCGGACCTGGTTTTGGGGTCGGTCTGTCGATTCATATCGCTACTAAAACATAACGGAGCATAAGGTGAGTGTGAGCCAACATCGCCGGAAAGATGCGCCTACCGCCCGTCAGCGCTGGTCAACGCTGGCCGTCACGGCACTGGGCCTGCTGCTTGCGCAGCCGGCCGCATATGCCGCGGGGTTCGGGCAATTGCGGGTTCAGTCGAATCTGGGGCAGCCGTTGCAGGCTGAGATCGACATCAGTGGGGTCAGTGCCGAAGAGGCCGCCGGGCTCAGCGTCAAGCTGGCGTCGCCAGCGGCGTATGCCGCGGCCGGGCTGACCTACCTGCCGGCCGTCAGCAGCCTGCGGCTGGAGGTGGAGCGCCGCCCGAACGGCAGCTATGTGGCCCGGGTCCGCTCCAACCAGCCGATCAGCGAGCCCTTTGTCGACATCCTGGTCGACATGAGCTGGGCCAGCGGCAAGGTCTCGCGCGCCTATACCTTCCTGCTTGACCCTGCCGGGGCCAAGCCTTCGAACCAGACCTTCTCGCCGGCGACGGTGGTGCAGGCGGCGACGCCGGATGCGCCGCCCGTAGCGGCACCGGCACCTGCCGCCGCGCCGCAGCCTGCGCCGGCCCAGGAAGCCGCGCCCGCCGCGGCTGCCGAGGCAGTCAAGCCAGCCGCGCCCGCGCGCCCGGCCCGCCAGAGCGCAAAGCGGGCGCCGGCACCGGCCGCCAGCGGCAGCACCGAGATGGCACCCGGCGGCGGCTACACCGTGCAGCGCGGCGACACGCTCTACGCCATTGCCGGCGAGGCCGTGCAAGGCCAGGAATCGGTCTCGCTGGACCAGATGCTGGTGGCGCTCTACCGTAACAATCCCAACGCCTTTATCGGCGGCAACATGAACCGGCTGCGCAGCGGCGCGGTGCTGCAGGTCCCGACCCAGCAGCAGGCGCAAGCCGTCGCACCCAAGGCCGCCCGCCGCGAGGTGGTGGCGCGCACGCAGGGCTTCGATGCCTACCGCGGCCGGCTGGCCAGCGCTGCTGCGGCCAAGTCGGTCGAGCCCGACAGCGGCCGCCAGCAGTCCGGCAACGTGACCGCCCGGGTGCAGGAGCAGGCCGCCCCGACCGACGGCCCGCGCGATGAACTGAAGCTCAGCAAGGCCGCGCGTGGCGCACAGGCCGACGCCGCGGCCAGGGCCGAAGCCGGCGTCGCGCGCGAGCGTGAGCTCAAGGAGGCGCAAGCCCGCCTGGCGCAGCTGGAAAAGAACGTCGGCGACATGCAGAAGCTGCTCGAGCTGAAGAACGCCGAGATCGCCAAGCTGAGCCAGGCCAACCAGGCGGTGCTGGCCGAGAAGGAAAAGGCTGAGGCCGCGGCCAAGGCCGCGGCGGCGGCGCCGACCGTGGTGGCGGCCCAGCCGCCGAAGGCCGATGCCGTGGCCCCGGCCCCGGTTGCGGTCGCCGCGACGGCTGCCGCAACCGCAGCCAGCGCCCCGGCAGCGGCCGGCGCCAGCGCCGCCGACGCCGTGGCGCCTGCGGCAGCCTCAGCGGTGGCAGCGGCCCCCGCTTCGCAGCCGGCTGCCGCCGTTCCTGCCAGCGCAGCGCAGGCTGCCGCCGCCGCGTCGGCCCCCGCTGCCAAGCGTCCGCCGGTGGTGGCCCAGCCCGAGCCGGTGCCCGAACCGTCGTTCATCGATGGCCTGCTGGCCAACCCCATGCTGCTGCCCGGCGGTGGCCTGCTGGTGGCGCTGCTCGGCGTCTATGCGATCTATCGCCGCCGCCAGCAGCAGAAGGCGAGCGAGGCGACCGGCTTCGGCGACAGCATCCTGTCGCAGGAAAGCACGGTGATGGCCGGTGCCAATTCGCTGTTCGGCACGGCCGGGGGGCAGAGCGTCGACACCTCGCAGCACAGCGTGTTCGGCGCGGACTTCCGCATCGGCAACAACACGCCGGAAGCCAACGAGGTCGACCCGATCGCCGAGGCCGAGGTCTATATCGCCTATGGGCGCGATGTGCAGGCGGAGGAAATCCTGCGCGAAGCCCTGGAGAAGAACCCGGAGCAGCAGCCGGTGCGGCTCAAGCTCCTGGAGATTTACAGCAACAGACAGGATGTGGAAGGTTTCCGCGTGATTGCAGAAGAAATGTTCGCCCAGACCGGCGGACACGGGGCGGAATGGCTGAAGGCAGCAGAAATGGGGCGCGCGCTCGAGCCAGGCAACGCGCTCTTCCTGGCGGTGACGCCCGAAGCGGCGGGGCCGGATACGACATCGCCGGCAACCGACCAGTGGCGCACCCAGGACCCGTCGCAGAATCCGGCCTCGATCCCGCGGCTGGAGCCGTCGCTGGGTGACCTGGCGCTGCCGCTGGATGCCTTCCCGGCCCCGGCGGCCGGCGAGCCGATCGTGGCGCCTGCTTCCGCGGCGATGGTGTTTGGCGCTGACGCGCACGACGCCGGCGAGCCGGTGCGGCTGGATCTCGGCCTGCCGGGCAGCGGCGCCGACCCGCTTGCCGACGACGTTCCCACCCTCGACACGCCGACCCGCGGCCGTCCGCTGGAGTTCGACATGTCGGGGCTGTCGCTTGACCTGGGCAGCGCCCCGCAAGCCGATGCCGGCGGCAAGGACGTGCCGGACGAGGCCACCTTGCCGCTGCCCGCCACCACCATGCTGCGCGACGGCAAGCTGGTCGAGCCGATCGACCTGTCGCGCGTGGCGCCTGAAACCGGCGGCGACCTCACGCACGGGGGTTCGCCGAGCACGCTGTCGGTCGACGGCGTGGACGGCGGGCGCGACATGCAGATCAAGCTTGACCTGGCTCGTGCCTATATCGAGATCGGCGACAAGGAAGGGGCGCGCGAACTGCTGCAGGAAGTGGTCGAGCAGTCGCAGGATCCGCTGCAGGCGGAGGCCCGTTCGCTGCTGCTGGAAGTGGCCTGAGCTATCATTGACGGTCCGGCCGCGGCACGCGCTGCCGCAGCCTGAAGCGATGCGCCGGAAGCGTCCCTTCCGGCGCATTTGCTTTTTCGGCGGACCTGGCGTGGACCACTGCGCCCGGACGTACCCGCCGCCTTGCCTGATCCCCTGACATGAACCGCATCGCTCTTGGCCTGCACTACGACGGCACCGCCTTTTCCGGCTGGCAGTCGCAGCCGCACCGCAATACCGTGCAGGATCACCTGGAAGACGCCATCGAGCGCTTTGCCGGCGTGCGCCTGCTGACCACCGTGGCGGGGCGCACCGATACCGGCGTGCATGCGCTCGGCCAGGTCATCCACCTGGACACGGCGCTCGAGCGCGAGCCATTTTCCTGGGTGCGCGGCGTCAACGCCTTCCTGCCGCCGTCGATCGCGCTGCAATGGGCGCTGCCGGTGGACCAGGGTTTCCACGCGCGTTTCCTGGCGTTCGAGCGCATGTATTACTACGCGCTCTACACCGGGCCTCACCGCGTGCCGCTGGTGCACGGCCGCGCCGGCTACCAGATGCTGCCGCCGGGCCAGCGGCTCGACGTCGACGCCATGCGCGAGGCCGCCGCATGCCTGCTCGGCGAGCATGACTTCTCTGCCTTCCGCGCCGCCGAATGCCAGGCCAAGTCGCCGGTCAAGACCATGTACGACGTCACCATCAAGGATGACGGCAACTGGGTGTTCCTGCGCTTTCGCGCCAGCGCCTTCCTGCACCATATGGTGCGCAACCTGATGGGCTGCCTGGTGGCGGTGGGGCGCGGACGCTACCCGGCGCACTGGCTGGCGCAGGTGCTGGCCGGGCGCGAGCGCAAGCTGGCGGCGCCGACCTTCATGCCGGACGGCCTCTACCTGGTCGGCGTCAAGTATCCTGATCCTTACCAGATCCCCGCGGCCGATCCGTCCGCGAGCCTGTTCCATGGAGTGTTCGATGACGCAGCCTGAGGCCGCCGAAGGCAGCACGGCGGGCAGCACAGTGCACATGCCGGCCCGCACCCGCATCAAGATCTGCGGCCTGACGCGCGAGGACGACGTGCGCGCGGCCGTGGACGCCGGCGCCGACGCCATCGGGCTGGTGTTCTACCCGAACAGCCCGCGCTACGTCGACGTGGCGCGCGCCGCCGCGCTGGCCGAGGCCGCCGGGCCGTTCGTGGCGATCACCGGGCTGTTCGTCAATGCCGACCTGGAAGACATCGCCCATGTGGCCGAGCGCGTGCCGCTGACGCTGCTGCAACTGCACGGCGACGAGACCCCGCAGTTCTGCACGCAGGCGGCGCAGCGCTGCCGGCTGCCCTTCATGCGCGCCGCCCGTGTGCGCCCGGGGCTTGATTTGGTAGAATTTGCCGATCAATACCGTGATGCCGCTGCCTTGCTGCTCGATGCCTTCGTCGAAGGCTACGGCGGTGGCGGCCACGTTTTCGACTGGACCCTGATTCCCCCGGCATGGCTTCCGCCTACTCCCCCGGTACCAGCTACCGGCAACCCGAACGCAAGCGGCGCTCCTCGCATCGTTTTGAGTGGTGGGTTGAACGCGCAAAACGTCGCTGGCGCGATTGAACGCGTGCGGCCCTACGCTGTGGACGTCAGCAGCGGGGTAGAGGCCGCCAAGGGCGTGAAGGACCACGCCCGCATCGCCGCGTTCGTGCGCGCTGTGCGCAGTGCCGAGGCCGGATGAGCCGGGCCGTGTCCCGCGTCTTTCCCCATGCCGCCCGTGGCCTGCCGCATGCGCGCACACGCATCGCAGTCAACCATGCGCCCTTGCCGGATGAGGCAAGGCCGCTGTTCCGAAGAGTCTAGACATGTACGACCTGCCCGATTCCCGTGGCCATTTCGGCCCCTATGGCGGCACCTTCGTGTCCGAAACGCTGGTCCACGCGCTCGATGAGCTGCGCGAGGCCTATGCGCACTACCAGAAGGATCCGGAGTTCGATGCCGAATACCGCCGCGAACTGAAGCACTTTGTCGGCCGCCCGTCGCCGATCTACCACGCGCAGCGCTGGAGCGAGACGCTCGGCGGGGCGCAGATCTACTTCAAGCGCGAAGACCTGAACCATACCGGCGCGCACAAGATCAACAACGTGATCGGCCAGGCGCTGCTGGCCAAGCGCATGGGCAAGCCGCGCGTGATCGCCGAGACCGGGGCAGGGCAGCATGGCGTGGCCACTGCCACCATCGCCGCGCGCTTCGGCATGGAGTGCGTGGTCTACATGGGGGCCGAGGACGTCAAGCGCCAGGCCGCCAACGTCTACCGCATGAAGCTGCTGGGCGCCACCGTGGTGCCGGTGGAAAGCGGCTCGCGCACGCTCAAGGACGCGCTCAATGAAGCCATGCGCGACTGGGTCACCAACGTCGAGAACACCTTCTACATCATCGGCACCGTGGCCGGCCCGCATCCGTACCCGATGATGGTGCGCGACTTCCAGTGCGTGATCGGCGAGGAAGCCAAGGTGCAGATGCCGGAGATGACGGGACGCCAGCCGGATGCCGTGATCGCCTGCGTCGGCGGCGGCTCCAATGCCATGGGCATCTTCTACCCGTATATCGAGCACCAGGACGTGCAGCTGATCGGCGTGGAAGCCGCCGGCGACGGCCTCGACACCGGCCGCCACGCGGCCTCGCTGACCGGCGGCACGCCGGGCGTGCTGCACGGCAACCGCACCTACCTGCTGCAGGACGCCAACGGCCAGATCATCGAGACCCATTCGGTGTCGGCCGGCCTGGACTACCCGGGCGTGGGCCCCGAGCATGCCTGGCTCAAGGACAGCGGCCGTGCGCAGTACGTGCCGATCACGGATGAAGAAGCGCTCAAGGCCTTCCACGACTGCTGCCGCATCGAGGGCATCATCCCGGCGCTGGAATCGAGCCACGCCATCGCCTATGCCTGCAAGCTGGCGCCGACGCTGCCCAAGGACAAGCTGCTGCTGGTGAACCTGTCCGGCCGCGGCGACAAGGACATGCACACCGTGGCCGAGCGCGCGGGGCTCAAGCTCTGATGCGCGCGCTGCCTCCGACCGGACTTGCCGTGGGCGGCGCGGGTGCACCGGATGCGTCCGGTGCGCCCGATTCCGCCCAGTTGCGCCTGTTCCAGGAAGACATGTTCGAGGGCATTGCCCGCCTGCCGGACGGCTCGGTCGACCTGATCGTCGCCGATCCGCCCTATGGGCTGGGCAAGGACTACGGCAACGATTCCGACCTGCTGTCGGGCCAGGAGTATCTGGACTGGTCCGAGCGCTGGATGAACGCGGTCGTGCCCAAGCTCGCGCCCAAGGGCACGCTCTACCTGTTCTGCACCTGGCAGTATTCGCCCGAGCTGTTCGTGATGCTCAAGCGGCGCCTGACCATGATCAACGAGATCATCTGGGACCGCCGCGTGCCCAGCATGGGCGGCACCACGCGCAAGTTCTCGTCGGTGCACGACAACATCGGCTTTTTTGCGCGCGCGCGCGACTACTACTTCGATCTCGACCCGGTCCGCATTCCCTACGACCCCGAGACCAAGAAGGCGCGCAGCCGTCCGCGTTTCGAAGGCAAGAAGTGGCTCGAGGTGGGCTACAACCCGAAGGACCTGTGGAGCGTCTCGCGCATCCACCGCCAGGACCCGGAGCGCGCCAACCACCCGACGCAGAAGCCGCTGGAGATCGTCGAGCGCATGGTGCTGTCAAGCTGCCCCCCGGGCGGCCTGGTGCTGGATCCGTTCGCCGGCAGCGGCACCACCGCGGTGGCCTGCCTGCGCCACGGACGGCGCTTTGCCGGCTTCGAGATCAATCCGGAGTATGTGCAGGTGGCGTGCGGCCGTGTGTCCGCCGCCGCCGCGGCTCTTGCCGTCACGAGCGCGGCGGCCGAGCCTGCCGCCACCCCAACCCTGGCCGCCGCCAACGACGATGTCTCGCCGGCGCCGCGGCCTCACCTGATTCCCTGATATGTCCCGTATCCAGAAGACGTTCGCGGCGCTGGCCGCGCAGCAGAAGAAGGGCCTGATTCCGTTTATCACCGCCGGCGATCCCGAGCCCGGCCTGACCGTGGCGCTGATGCATGCGCTGGTGGCGGGCGGCGCCGACGTGATCGAGCTGGGCGTGCCGTTCTCCGACCCGATGGCCGACGGCCCGGTGATCCAGCGCGCCTCCGAGCGCGCGCTGGCGCAGGGCGTGTCGCTGACCCAGGTGCTGCAGTGGGTGCGCGAGTTCCGCCAGACCAATGCCGACACCCCGGTGGTGCTGATGGGCTACGCCAACCCGATCGAGTGCATGGGCGAGCAGGTCTTTGCCGCCGCCGCGCGCGAAGCCGGCGTCGACGGCGTGCTGGTGGTCGACTATCCGCCCGAGGAGTGCGAGTCGTTCGCCACGCTGATGCGCGACAACGGCATGGACCCGATCTTCCTGCTGGCGCCGACTTCGACCGATGCCCGCATCGAGGCCGTGGCGCGCGTGGCCAGCGGCTACCTGTACTACGTGTCGCTCAAGGGCGTGACCGGCTCGGCCGCGATCGACCTGGACAGCGTGGCGGCGCGCCTGCCGCTGATCAAGCAGCATGCCAACCTCCCGGTGGGCGTGGGCTTCGGCATCCGCGACGCGCAGACCGCGCGCGCGATCGGCAGCGTGGCCGATGCCGTGGTAATCGGCAGCCGCCTGGTGCAGCTGCTGGAGGACACGCCGCGCGAACAGGCGGTGGCGACGCTGCAGGCGTTTATCGCCGAGATCCGCCAGGCGCTGGATAGTTGAAGTGATCTAATGCCGGCCTGATGAAACTTCAGAAGTGCGTCAATGTGCGCAAATCGCGCGTTGCGCTTCGAGGTCACCGGGCCGGCATGGTAAATTCGCGGGTTGATTCCCTGCCATCTGCCAACAGGCGTCCCGACACCGGGCTTGCCGGCGGACCGCAGTCATCCGAAAGGAGCTTTCATGAGCTGGTTGGATAAACTCCTGCCCCCCAAGATTCAACAGACCGACCCCAGCACCCGCAAGGGCATCCCTGAGGGATTGTGGGTCAAGTGCCCGTCGTGCGAGTCCACCCTGTACCGGACCGACGTCGAGGCCAACCTGCACGTCTGCCCCAAGTGCGACCACCATATGCGCATCAGCGCCCGGGCGCGCCTGGACGGGCTGCTGGACGCCGAAGGCCGCTATGAGATCGGCCAGGAGATCGTGCCGGTCGACGCACTCAAGTTCAAGGATTCCAAGAAGTACCCGGACCGCATCAAGGCCGCCATGGAAGACACCGGCGAGACCGATGCCATGGTGGTGATGGGCGGTGCCATCCACACCATCCCGGTGGTGGTGAGCTGCTTCGAGTTCGAGTTCATGGGCGGTTCGATGGGCTCGGTGGTGGGTGAGCGCTTCGTGCGCGGCGCGCAGGCAGCGCTGGAGCAGAAGGTGCCGTTCATCTGCTTTACCGCCACCGGCGGCGCGCGCATGCAGGAAAGCCTGCTGTCGCTGCTGCAGATGGCCAAGACCACCTCGATGCTGAACCAGCTGAGCGCGGCCAAGCTGCCGTTCATCAGCGTGCTGACCGACCCGACCATGGGCGGCGTGTCGGCCAGCTTCGCCTTCCTGGGCGACGTGGTGATCGCCGAGCCCAAGGCGCTGATCGGCTTTGCCGGCCCGCGCGTGATCGAGCAGACCGTGCGCGAGAAGCTGCCGGAAGGCTTCCAGCGCTCGGAGTTCCTGATCCAGAAGGGCGCCATCGACATGATCGTCGACCGCCGCAAGATGCGCGCGGAACTGGCGCAGCTGCTGGCGCTGCTGCAGAAGCAGCCGGCCGACGCGGTGGCATAACAACGTCTGCATGGCAGATCAAGGGCGCGGGTGGTTGACGCGCCTTTCGCTTTTCTTGGCCGCCCCGGCAGCTATCTCGGGGCCGGGCGCAAGCCTGGCCTTGACTTTGCCGCTGGCTGGCCAAATCTGGTAGCAACAGCTTTTCCTCGCACCCCACATGCCTGTCTTCCATACGCTCCCCGAATGGCTTGCCCATCTCGAAACCGCCCATCCCGTGGGCATCGACATGGGCCTGGCGCGCATCACGCGCGTGAAGGAGGCCCTCGGGCTGCGCATCGACGCCGTGGTGCTCACGGTGGGCGGCACCAACGGCAAGGGCTCTACCTGCGCGATGCTCGAGCGCATCCTGCTGGAGGCCGGCTACAAGGTGGGCTGCCATACCTCGCCGCACCTGATCTCGTTCAACGAGCGCGCCCGCATCAATGGCGAGATCGCCACCGATGCGCAGCTGCTGCCGCATTTCGAGGCGGTCGAGCGCGCGCGCAACAGCTTTGCCGACCCGGTCAGCCTGACCTACTTCGAGTTCACCACGCTGGCGATCATCCATGCCTTCGCCGCGGCCGGGCTGGACGCGATCATCCTGGAAGTGGGCCTGGGCGGGCGCCTGGACGCGGTCAACGTGATCGATACCGATTGCGCCATCGTCACCAGCGTCGATATCGACCATACCCAGTACCTGGGCCATACGCGCGAGGAGATCGGCTTCGAGAAGGCCGGCATCTTCCGCCCGGGCGTGCCCGCGATCTGCGGCGACCCGATGCCGCCCAAGTCGCTGGTGGCGCACGCCGAGGCCGTCGGCGCCGAGTTGTGGCTGGTGGGGCGCGACTACCATTTCCACGCCGCCAGGGGCCAGGAGCGCCAGCAATGGGACTGGAGCGGCGGCGGGCGCAAGCTTAACGGCCTGGGCTACCCGGCGCTGCGAGGCGCCAACCAGCTGCTCAACGCGGCGGCGGCGCTGGCCGCGCTGCAGGCCATGCGCCCGCGCCTGCCGGTCAGCGCACAGGAAGTGCGCAACGGCCTGGCCTTTGTCGAGCTGCCGGGCCGCTTCCAGGTGCTGCCGGGCCGCCCGGCGGTGATCCTGGACGTGGCGCACAATCCGCATGCAGCGGCCACGCTGGGGCAGAACCTGGAGAACATGGGGTTCTTCCGCTACACCTATGCGGTGTTTGGCGCGATGCAGGACAAGGACATCGCCGGGGTGCTGCAGCACGTGGCCGACAAGGTCGACCACTGGTGCCTGTGCGACCTGCCGACCGAGCGCGCCGCCAGTGCCGCGGACCTGCTCGCCAAGCTGGAGGCGGGCGGATTCCGCCCCGGCCCGGACGCCACCGCGGCCTGCTTCTCCAGCCCCGAGGCGGCATTCCGCGATGCCATCGAGCGAGCCACCGAGAATGATAGAATTCTGGTCTTCGGATCGTTCTATACCGTCGCCGGCGTGATGGCCTATCGTGCCACGCAGGCTAACTGAAGCAGGCGCCCCGGCGCCCGCTGACCTGGCAACCCCGGCGGCCTTGGCCGATCAATGAGCGGCAAACGCAACGAGCGGCCCCACAAGGCCGTATCACCGAACCAATCTATGGGCCTGCTTTCGCTGTTTTCTTCCCGCAAGGGCAACGACCCGGCACCCGAGCGTGCGCGGCGCCAGCGCACCGACACGGGTGCAGGCATCGCCTCGTCGCGCCGTCTGGCCGATGACTATGCCGACGATACGCTCGACCCCGAATTCCCGCAGAAGCAGCGCGCGCGCCGCCGCCTGATCGGCGCCGTGGTGCTGATGGTGGCCGCCGTGATCGTGCTGCCGATCGTGTTCGAGACCAAGCCGCGGCCGGTGTCCGAGGACGTCTCGGTAAAGGTCGCAAACGGGGTCACCGGCGCGCAGGGGGCGCAGAAGCCCCGCGTCGAGCCGCGCAAGGCCGACCCGCTGCCGCCCACGCCGGCGGCGCGCAATGATGCCGAGGCGCTGGACGCCGGCGAAGAAATCGTCAGCGCGCCCAAGCCCGCGGCCACTGCCGCAGCCGCCGCGGACAAGCCCGCGCAACGGGCTGAAGCCAAGCCCGAAGCCAAGCCGGGCAGCGGCAAGTACCTGATCCTGATCGGCGCTTTTTCTTCCGAAGAACGCGCCAAGGGCTGGCTGGCCAAGCTCAAGGCGAGCAAGGTCCCGGCCTATGTCGAAAAGAAAATGCTGGCCGATGGCGAGCGCATCCTGCTGCGTGCCGGCCCCTTCAGCGACCGTGACGCCGCCGACGCTGCCGACAAGCGCGTGCGCGCGGTGGGGCTGACCTCGAAGGTCGTGGAACAGTAAGGGGCAAGCACGGCCGGCGCCTGTGCCCGGCCGCAAGCAACGATGCAGCCGACTTTCTTCGACTATGCCGTGGTCTTCATCCTGCTGGCCTCGGGCGTGCTCGGCGTGCTGCGCGGCCTGGTGCGCGAGGTGCTCTCGCTGATCGGCTGGGTGGTGGCGTTCTGGGTGGCGTTCCGCTATGGCGCGGTGGCCGCGGGCTGGATGCCTGAATCGATGCCTGGCGGCGAGCTGGCGCGCCATGCGCTGGGCTTCGTGGTGCTGCTGATCGGCACCGTGCTGGGCGCCTCGCTGGCTGGCATGGTGGTCGGGCAGCTGCTGGAGAGCACCGGGCTCAAGCCCGCCGACCGCGGGCTGGGGCTGATGTTCGGCCTGCTGCGCGGCGTGCTGCTGGTGATGGTGATGGTCACGCTGGCCAGCCTGACCAAATTGCCGGAAGAACCGTTCTGGCGCGACGCGGTAAGCCGCCCTTATGTGATGCAGGCCATGGAATCGGTGAAGCCATGGCTGCCGCCGGAGCTGGCGAAGTACGTCAAGACATGAAGCCGGGCATGGTGCCCGGTCGGTAGTACGCAGGCCTTTGGGTCCGGGGGATTTCCGGACCAGGCTGCGCCCCCTGATTCAAAGCCTTTCCTGGGAGCTTGGCAATGTGCGGTATCGTCGGTGTGGTTTCAGCCACGCCTGTCAACCAATTGATTTACGACAGCCTGCTGTTGTTGCAACATCGCGGACAGGATGCTGCCGGCATCGCCACCGCCAACGGCAGTACTTTCCACATGCACAAGGCCAACGGCCTGGTGCGCGATGTCTTCCGCACCCGCAATATGCGCAGCCTGCCGGGCGCCGCCGGTATCGGCCAGGTGCGCTATCCGACCGCCGGCTCGGCATCCAGCGAGGAAGAAGCGCAGCCGTTCTACGTGAACGCGCCCTATGGCGTGATCCTGGCGCATAACGGCAACCTGACCAACTGGGAGCAGCTGCGCGAGGAGATGTTCCGCCGCGACCGCCGCCACATCAACACGCATTCGGACACCGAAGTGCTGCTGAACGTGCTGGCCGACGAGCTGCAGCGCGCCAGCAACGGCATGGCGCTGGACCCCGACACCATCTTCACGGCGGTCAGCGGCCTGCACCGCCGCGTGCGCGGCTCGTACGCCATCGCCGCGCAGATCGCCGGCTACGGCATGCTGGCGGTGCGCGACCCGTTCGGCATCCGCCCGCTGTGCCTGGGCAGCGTCGAGACCCCCACCGGCAAGGAATGGATGGTGGCATCCGAGTCCGTGGCGCTGGAAGGCATCGGCTACAAGCTCGAGCGCGACGTGGCGCCGGGCGAGGCCATCTTCATCGACCTGGACGGCAAGCTCTACACCAAGCTGTGCGCCGAGAACGCGGTGCTGACGCCGTGCATTTTCGAGTACGTCTACCTGGCCCGCCCGGATTCGTGCATCGACGGCGTGCCGGTCTATGACGCGCGCCTGCGCATGGGCGACTACCTGGCCGAGAAGATCCGCCAGGAAGTGTCGGCCGGCGATATCGACGTGGTCATGCCGATTCCCGATTCCAGCCGTCCGGCCGCGATGCAGGTGGCCAACCGCCTGGGCGTGAACTACCGCGAAGGTTTCTTCAAGAACCGCTACGTCGGCCGCACCTTCATCATGCCTGGCCAGGCGGTGCGCAAGAAGTCGGTGCGCCAGAAGCTCAATGCCATGGGCGTGGAGTTCAAGGGCAAGAACGTGCTGATCGTCGATGACTCGATCGTGCGCGGCACCACCTCGTTCGAGATCGTGCAGATGGCGCGGGACGCCGGCGCCAACAAGGTGATCTTCGCCTCGGCCGCGCCGCCGGTGAAGTACCCCAACGTGTACGGCATCGACATGCCGACCCGCAGCGAGCTGGTGGCCCATAACCGCACCCACGAAGAGATCGCGAAGATCATCGGCGCGGACAAGCTGGTGTACCAGGACGTGGAAGCGATGAAGCAGGCCGTGCGCGACATCAACCCGGCGCTGAAGGACTTCGATGCTTCGTGCTTCGATGGCCGCTACATCACCGGCGATATCGACGAGGCCTACCTGAACCGCCTCGAAACGGCGCGCAGCCAGGCCGACCGCGACGGCACCAATGGCGACACCGAGCGCTCGCAACTGCACCTGCAGCGCTCCGGCGGCAACGAGTAAGCCGTGCCGCCGCTGTCCGCGCGTTGACGAATGAGGAGCCCGGCCGTAACATGGCCGGGCGTCGATTTGATAGTCAGCTTGCGGACGCGGGTCCAGCCCGAAACAGCTAAAGAGATGGCGGTCAGCAACGATTCCCGATGCGCAGTGCCTTCGCGGCGCAGCGATTTCCGGAAGCCGGCCGCCACAGCCTGAAGCCGAAGGCCATTCGCAGAACAGCAAGCCCGTCGATCCGACCACCCGATCGCACGGGCTTTTTTCATGGCCGCGCGCCGGCCCACCGGGCCGGCGCCGGCTCGTCGAAACCATCGCATTCGCGCGGGTACGACCGCGCCCCACCAGCATGAATGAACCGCTCAACCCCGAATCGCTCGGCATCGACACCCTCGGCGTGCGCGCCGGCACGCTGCGCAGCGAATTCATGGAGCACTCCGAGGCCATCTACCTGACCTCGAGCTTCTGCTTCCACAGCGCGGCCGAGGCCGCCGAACGCTTCGCCAACTCGGAAGAGGGCTTCACCTACTCGCGCTTCACCAACCCGACCGTGTCGATGTTCCAGTCGCGCCTGGCAGCGCTGGAAGGGGCGCAGGCCTGCATGGCGACCGCCTCGGGCATGAGCGCGATCCTGTCGGTGGTGCTGTCGTCGATGCAGGCGGGTGACCACCTGGTCAGCTCGCGCGCGATCTTCGGCTCGACCATGACGCTGTTCGGCAATATCTTCTCGAAGTTCGGCGTCGAGACCACCTTCGTCGACCCGAGCGACCTGAGCGCATGGCGCGCCGCGGTGCGCCCGAACACCAAGCTGTTCTTCCTGGAAACGCCGTCGAACCCGCTGACCGAAGTGGCCGATATCGCCGCCGTGGCCGACATCGCCCACGACGCCGGCGCACTGCTGGTGGTCGACAACTGCTTCTGTTCGCCGGCGCTGCAGCAGCCGATGAAGTTCGGCGCCGACATCGTGGTGCATTCGGCCACCAAGCATATCGACGGCCAGGGCCGCGTGCTGGGCGGCGCGGTGCTGGGCACGCACGACTTCATCATGGGCAAGGTGTTCCCGTTCGTTCGCACCGCCGGCCCGACGCTGTCGGCGTTCAACGCCTGGGTGCTGCTCAAGGGCATGGAGACGCTGGCGATCCGCATGGAACGCCATTCGGCCAGCGCGCTGGCGCTGGCGCAGTTCCTGGAATCGCATCCGGCGGTGGCGCGCGTGTTCCACCCGGCGCTGAAGTCGCACCCTCAGCACGAGATCGCCATGCGCCAGCAAAGCGGCGGCGGCGCGATCGTGTCGTTCGAGCTGAAGGGCGCCACGCCCGAGCAGCAGCGCGCCAATGCCTGGCGCGTGATCGACAACACCCGGCTGTGCTCGATCACCGGCAACCTGGGCGACACCCGCACCACCATCACGCACCCGTACACCACCACGCACGCGCGCGTGAGCCCCGAGGCCAAGGCGGCCGCGGGCGTGGGTGAAGGGCTGATCCGGCTGGCGGTGGGGCTGGAGTCGGTCGAGGACCTGAAGGCCGACCTGCTGCGCGGCCTGGGCGACTGAGGGTCTATTGCGCCGGCTGCGCTGGTTGTGGCGACGGGGGCGGCGCGGGTTCGTCGCTGCCGGCCACGGCCTTCACGCCTGCGGCCGTGACGTCGTAGGTGGTGCTGACCGCGGTCGTTGCCACGCTGACGGCGGCCGATCCGACGGTAGCGACCGTCGACACCGCGGCACTGCCCACCGCCATCACCATGCACCCGGCCAGTGACGCCGTGGCACATGCGGCCGCCAGCGCCAGGACGGTGCGCTGCAAGGTGGCGGAATCTCCGCTATCGTTGCGCACGTTGCGACGCAATCCGAGAAATCGATATGGCATGGACACTGCTGGCCCTGGCAGGGCTGTTCGAGGTGGTGTGGGCGATCGGGCTGAAGTACACCGAAGGTTTTACGCGGCTGGTGCCCAGCGTTATCACGCTGATCGGCATGGCCATCAGCGTGGTGCTGCTGGCGCTGGCGCTGCGGCATATCCCGGTCGGGACCGGCTATGCGGTCTGGACCGGGATTGGCGCGGTCGGCACCGCGATCCTCGGCATCATACTCTTCAATGAGCCCGCCACCGCGGCGCGGCTGGCCTGCATCGGCCTGATCGTGTGCGGGATTGCCGGGCTCAAGCTGGTGGGCAGCGCCTGAGGGCCCGGCATGCGGCAGCCTTAGCGCAGCAGCCGGCGGCGCAGCAGCACCAGGCACACTACCAGCGCCACCACTGCATAGGCGCCCAGTACCGCCAGGTGCAGGCCGACATCCTCCGACGGACGGCCCAGCATCAGCGGCCGGATCAGCGCCACCGCATGAGCCAGCGGCAGTACCTTGGTGGCTGCCTGCACGCCTTCGGGCAACTGTTCCAGCGGGAAGAACACGCCCGACAGCAGCAGCATCGGCGTCATCACCAGGGTCTGGTAGAACATGAAGAAATCGTAGCTGGGCGCCAGCGCGGTGACGATCATCGCCAGCGCCGCAAAGGCAATGCCGGCCAGCACGATCACCGGCAGCGCCAGCAGCGCGCCGGGCATCTGCGCATAGCCGAGCGCGCCCGCCACCAGCATGATGGCCAGCCCGGACAGCACCGCCTTGCTGGCCGCCCACGCAATCTCGCCCAGCACCACGTCGCCCAGCGTCAGCGGGGCATGCATGATCGCCTCCCAGGTGCGCTGCACGTGCATGCGCGAGAACGCGGAATACATCGACTCGAAGCTGGCCGACATCATCACGCTGGATGCGGTGGTGCCGGCGGCCAGGAAGGCGATATACGACACGCCGTCGACCTGGCCCACCATCAGCCCCAGCCCGAGGCCGAGGCCGAACAGGTAGATCATCGGGTCGGCGAGGTTGCCGATCATCGACGGGATGGCCAGCTTCTTCCACACCATGTAGTTGCGGTACCAGACCATCATCCAGTTGCGCAGGTTGCGCGGCAGCAGCGGCTGCGGATAGCGCTGGCGCGGCGTCGCGGCGGCGTGGCCGCCGGCGGCCGCGGGGGCAGTGGTGGTATCCGCGCGGGGATCCTGTTCGCTCATGTCAGTCCCTCGGTTCAGTCCCGCATCTCGCGGCCGGTCAGCTTGAGGAACACGTCCTCCAGGTTGGCCGGGCGGTGCAGGTAGCGCACGCCGTTCCTGCCGTGCAGTGCCGCCAGCAGCGGGGCGGGTTCGCGCACATAGCAGAACAGCGTCTCGCCGCTCATTTCAGTACGTTGCGCCAGCGGCGTCAGGCTGCCGCGCAGCGTGTCCAGTTCATCGCCATAGACCTCGACCACGTCGCAGCCGATCTGGCTGTCGATCAGCTCGTGCGGCTTGCCTTCGGCAATCTTGCGCCCGCCGTCGATCACGCACAGGTAGTTGCACAGCCGCTCGGCCTCTTCCATGAAGTGCGTGGTCAGCAGGATGGTCTTGCCGCTGGCCATCAGCGACTTCAGGCGCTCCCAGATCAGGTGGCGCGCCTGCGGGTCCAGGCCGGTGGTGGGCTCGTCCATCACCAGCAGGTCGGGGTCGTTGATCAGTGCGCGCGCCACGGTCAGGCGCCGGCGCATGCCGCCGGAGAGGTCGCGCACCTGGGCATCGGCGCGGTTTTCCAGCCGGGCGAATTCCAGCAGCATCGGCACGCGCCGTTCGATCTCGGCCGACGACAGCCCGAAGTAGCGCCCGAAGATGCGCAGGTTCTCGATCACCGAGAAATCCGGGTCGAGGTTGTCGAACTGCGGCACCACGCCCACGCGCGTGCGCGCCTGCGGCGCGCGCTCGGGGATGGGCTCACCGCACAGCGTGAGCGTGCCGGCCATGGGCGTGGTCAGGCCCAGCAGCAGGCGCAGCGTGGTGGTCTTGCCGGCGCCGTTGGGGCCCAGCAGGCCGAAGCACTGGCCGCGAAATACCTGGAGATCGAGGTCGTCGACCACGACCGTGTCGCCGTATTGCTTGCGCACCTTGCGCAACTCTAGGATGGCAGTCAAGGCAGGGTCCGGTGTGGCGCCGCACGGGCGCAATATCCGCCATTATGCCGGTCATCGGCGCAATGCTCAGGTGGCGCAGTGCAGCAAAAGCCGCGGCGGCAAGGCGCAGCGGGGGCTGGCCTGCGCGCGAGGCATAAAAAAACCGCCAGCGAACTGGCGGTTTTTTATGCCCGGCGGTGCCAGGCGGCGAAGCGTACCGGATCAGTACATCTTCTTCGGCAGCATCTGCATGCGCAGGCGCTTGCGCAGACGTGCTTCGGCGGCCTTCTTCTTGCGCTTGCGCTCGGTCGTCGGCTTCTCGTAAGCGGTGCGGCTCTTGAGTTCAACGATCAGGCCAGTCTGCAGAATGGCGCGACGGAAGCGCCGCATTGCAACTTCAACGGGCTCACCGGGTTTCAAGACGATCTTAGTCAATTCAGTCCTTTAGGGGATTGCCGCAAGGAGCGGCTGGTTCACACGGGGGGAAACTGCGGTCGCCGGAGCGACTGGTATTGCACGCCGGGCTAATGCCCTGGTGCGCCCCCGCGAACCTGAAAGATGTGGACGTTTCAGTCCGTGCAACCAGTGTCAGGGGTGATAGCGCCAGGTCCTATACAACTGGAGCCTGACAGTACCGGTTTCCATGAATGCTATACGCCCGTAACTATGGCATGTATACGACTGCACTGTCAAGAATGTAGTGCAATGCGCGCGCGGGGCGTTTCATCGGAAATCGCTATTAGTCTGCCTTGGCGCACTTTAGGCCGGCGCCTGCGTGGCACAATCTGGCTGCGCCCCCGCCGCTGCGAGGCAAGCGCGCCCACCATGCCTGAGCCGCGCCAACCCGACGATCCCCGCCCCGACCCCGACCACCTGCTGCAGCGCATGCAGGCGGCCGGCGCACGCGCCGCGCGCGGGCGCCTGCGCATTTATTTCGGCGCTTCGGCCGGCGTCGGCAAGACCTTCGCCATGCTGGCGGCGGCGCGCGCGCTGCGCGAGCAGGGCGGCGACGTGGTGGTGGGCGTGGTCGAAACCCATGGCCGCGCCGAGACCGAGGCACTGGCCGAAGGCATCGAGCGCGTGCCGCTGCGCCGCGTCGACTACCGCGGCCGCACGCTGCAGGAATTCGATCTCGATGCCGCCCTCGCGCACCGCCCCGCGCTGATCCTGGTGGATGAGCTGGCGCACAGCAACGCGCCCGGCAGCCGCCACCCCAAGCGCTGGCAGGACATCGCCGAGCTGCTGTCGGCCGGCATCGATGTCTGGACCACGGTCAACGTCCAGCACCTGGACAGCCTGAACCAGGCGGTGGCCGGCATCACCGGCCTCCGCGTGCGCGAGACCGTGCCCGACGCGGTCTTCGACGATGCCGGCGAGGTGGTGCTGGTCGACCTGCCCGCCGACGAGCTGCTGTGCCGCCTGCGCGAAGGGCGCGTGTACGTGCCCGAGCAGGCCCGCCATGCCGTGCAGCATTTCTTCCGCAAGGGCAACCTGATTGCGCTGCGCGAGCTGGCGCTGCGCCGCACTGCCGACCGCGTCGACGACGACGTGCGCGCCTACCGGCAGGAAGCCTCGATCGAACCGGTCTGGCGCACGCGTGAAGCGGTGCTGGCCTGCGTCGGCCACGGCAGCGATGCCGCGCAGGTGGTGCGCAGCGCGCGCCGGCTGGCCGGGCAGCTCGATTGCGACTGCCATGTGGTGACGGTGTCGGTGCCGCGCCTGGCACCCGTGCCCGACGCCCAGCGCGAGCAGCTCGACCAGGCCATGCGGCTGGCCGAGGCGCTGGGCGCGCGTACCGAAACGCTGGCCGGCAGCGACATGGTGGCGGCGGTGGCCGGCTATGTGCGGCGGCACAACCTGACCAAGGTATTGATCGGCCGCACGCCGGCGCGCTGGGCCGATGGCGGGGCTTCATTGTCCGGCCGCATGCACGCGCTGATGGCGCGCGCGCTGGCGCCATGGCTGGGCGCGCGCGCGTGGCTGTTCGGGCGCACCAGTTTTGCCGATGCGCTGGCTGCGGCGTGTCCCGAGATCGACGTGATCCGCGTGGCGGCCGACAGCGTCCGGCAGGACACCTCCGGTGATGCGCCCATGCTGCCCGGCACCGAGCCGCCGCGGGCAGAAGCCGCGCCTGCGCAGTGGCCGGGCCTGCTGTGGGCGGTGGCCTGGTGCGCCGGCGCCACCGCGCTGTCGGCGCTGGCGCGGCCTTGGTTCGACCTGGTCAATATCGCCATGCTGTTCCTGCTGGCGGTGGCCGGCGTGGCGCTGCGCCACGGACGCGCGGCAGGGGCGTTCGCCTCGCTGGTGGCGGTGGGGGCGTTTGATTTCTTCTTCGTGCCGCCGCAGCTGTCGTTTGCGGTCAGCGACGTGCAATACCTCGTGACCTTCCTGGTGATGCTGGCAGTCGGGCTGGTGATCGGCCAACTGACGGCCGGCCTGCGCGAGCAGGCCCAGGTATCGGTGCAGCGCGAGACCGATGCGCGCACGCTGTACGAGCTGGCGCGCGAGCTGTCGGCGGCGCTGACCGACGCGCAGATCGTCGGCATTGGCAGCCGCTTCCTGCGCGCGGCGTTCGATGCGCGTGCCGCGTTTTTCCTGGTCGGCGCGGACGGCCGGCTGCTGCCCGCGGCCACGGATCCCGAGGCCGGCCGTGCGGCACAGAGCGATGCCGTCGACCACGTGTTGGCGCAATGGGTCTTCAACCACGGCCAGCCGGCCGGCACCGGCACCGACACGCTGCCTTCCGGCACGGTGCTGTACCTGCCGCTGAAGGCGCCGATGCAGGTGCGCGGCGTACTGGCGGTGGAGCCGCGCGCCTGGCGCGCGTTTGCGCAGCCCGCGCTGCGGCGCCAGGCCGATGTCTTTGCCACGCTGATCGCGATTGCGATCGAGCGGCTGCACTATGTCGAGGTGGCGCAGCAGGCGCTGCTGACGATGGAGTCCGAGCGCCTGCGCAGCTCGCTGCTGGCCGCGGTGTCGCATGACCTGCGCACGCCGCTGACCAGCCTGATCGGCATGGCCGAGACCCTGCAGCGCGGCACGATGCCGCTGGCGCCGGAGGTGGCCGAGACCGTCGGCGCCATGCGCGACCAGGCGCGCCGCATGCACGCGATGGTGGCCAACCTGCTCGACATGGCGCGGCTGCAAAGCCGCAGTGTGGCGCTGCGCAAGGAATGGCAGTCGTTCGAAGAACTGGCCGGCGCGGCGCTGGCGTCGCTGCGCGATGCGCTGGCGCGGCACCGCGTGGTGGTGGCCGACCTGTCGGCGCTGCCGCTGGTGGCATGCGATGGCGTGCTGATGGAGCGCGTGCTGTGCAACCTGCTGGAGAATGCGGCCAAGTACACCGCGCCGGGCACCGAGATCCGCGTGCGCGGCGAGCTCTCCGATGACGCCGTGCACCTGGTCGTCGAGGACGACGGCCCCGGCGTGCCGGCGGCGATGGCGCGGAAGGTGTTCGAGAAATTCACCCGCGGCGAGCGCGAGTCCGCCACCAGCGGGGTGGGCCTGGGGCTGGCCGTGTGCGAGGCCATCGTGCAGGCGCACGGCGGCAGCATCCGCGTCGAGCCGGTGCATGCTCGGGCGCAGGGCGAAGGCACCGGCGCGCGCTTCGTGGTCACGCTGCCGCGCGGCAACCCTCCAGTGCTGGAACCGGAAGCGGCCGGCTTGCCGGCCTGAACCCGACAACCTTTCAAGGATCCGACGCGTCATGCCATTCGAGTTTTCGCCCACGGTGCTGCTGGTGGAAGACGAGCCCCATATCCGCCGCTTCGTGCGCGCGGCGCTGCAGGACGAGGGCTGCACCGTGCACGAGGCCGAGTCGCTGCAGCGCGGACTGATCGAGGCCGGCACGCGCCAGCCGGACCTGGTGATCCTGGACCTGGGGCTGCCGGATGGCGACGGCGTATCGATGATCGGCGACCTGCGCACCTGGACCGAAGTGCCGGTGCTGGTGCTGTCGGCGCGCACCGGCGAGGCCGAGAAGATCCGCGCGCTCGACGCCGGCGCCGACGACTACCTGACCAAGCCCTTCGGCGTGGGCGAGCTGGTGGCGCGCCTGCGCGTGCTGCTGCGCCGCCATGTGCGTGCCGGCGCGCAGGGGCGGGCGCAGGTGGCGTTCGGCGAGATCGCCGTGGACCTGGCCAACCGCCAGATCACGCGCGCGGGGGAGCCGGTGCACCTGACGCCGATCGAGTTCCGGCTGCTGGCCGTGCTGCTGGCGCATCGCGGCAAGGTCATGACCCACCGCGAACTGCTGCGCGAGGTGTGGGGGCCGGCGCATGCCGACAGCAGCCAGTATCTGCGCGTCTACATGGGGCACCTGCGGCACAAGCTGGAAGCCGACCCGGCCCAGCCTGCCTACCTGCTGACCGAGATTGGGGTGGGCTACCGCTTCGCCGGCTGAATCGCCAGGTAACTCAAAGAAGCACTTTTTTGCCGATCACGCGCCGCGTGAAGATGGCGCTCGCCCCTCGCATCCACTCCCGGTAAACCCGCAACGACGTCGAAATCATTTGACGGGTAAATTCAACAGGATAAACTAATATTCATAGATATGAATTAAGGCAGGAGCGCCGCATGCACGACCAACCCGTCTATTTCATCTCGACCGACGAGGTCGAGGGCTACCACCCCGCCAACCATGTCGGCACCCTCAACCGCCGGCTGATCGGCCCCGAGACCGTCGGATCGCGGCACCTGGAAGTGATCCACGGCACCATCGAGAAGGGCAAGGGCGCGCTGCCGCATGCGCATCCCGGCATCGAGCAGGTCTGCTACGTGCTCGAAGGCCGCGCCGTGGCCGAGGTCGGCGGCCAGCGCAAGGAACTGGGCCCTGGCGACTGCTGCTTCTTCCCGCCGGACCAGATGCATGTGTTCACCGTGGTCAGCGACGAGCCGGCCAAAATTCTGGTCATCTATTCCCCGCCATATGAGGAATCCCCCGAGCGCGTGATACGGCCCGCATAAGACGCGGCTGCTCACGGCAAGGGATTGAACAACTACAGGAGACAACCACCGTGAAGTCCTTCAGGAATGCCTTTGCCAGCCTGGTGCTCGGGTGCACCGCGGCGCTGGCCGCCACCCCGGCGCTGTCGGCCGATGAATTCCCGTCCAGGCCGCTGCGCCTGGTGGTGCCGTTCGCTGCCGGCAGCGGCACCGATGCCGTGGCCCGCCTGACCGCCAAATACCTGGGCGAGGCGCTGCAGCAGCCGGTGGTGGTGGATAACAAGCCCGGCGCCAACGGCACCATTGCCGCCGAGTTCGTGGCCAAGGCCCCGGCCGATGGCTACACGCTGTTCATGACCACCAACACCACGCATTCGGCCAACCCGTCGCTGATGAAGCAGCTGCGCTATGACCCGGTCAAGGATTTCACGCCGGTCTCGCGCATGGGCAACCTGCCGTTCATGCTGGTGGTCAATCCGGCGCTGCCGGTGAAGACGCTGCGTGAGTTCATCGACTATGCCAAGGCGCATCCGGGCCTGAGCTATGCCAGCGGCAACAGCACCGGCATCGTCTCGGGCGCCACGCTGTCGAAGATGGCCGGCCTGAACATGCTGCATGTGCCATACAAGAGCACGCCGCCGGCGATGACCGATGTGATGGGTGGCCAGGTGCAGGCGATGTTCGTCGACTTTGCCGCGGGCATCGCCAACGTGCGCGCCGGCAAGCTGCGCGCGCTGGCGGTGACCACCGCGCAGCGCAGCGCGCTGCTGCCCGACCTGCCGCCGCTGGCGAGCGTGCCGGAGCTGAAGGGTTTCGACGTGACCTCATGGAACGGCGTGTTCGCGCCGGCCGGGGTGCCGGCGCCGGTGGTGCAGCGGCTCAATCGTGAGCTGGTTGCCATCGCCACCAGCAAGCAGCATGCGCCGCAGTTCCACGCGCTGGGCTTCGAGCCGTTCGGCAGCACGCCGGCCGAGCTCAGCCAGTTTGTCGTGGCCGAGCTGCAGAAGTGGTCGCGGCTGGTGAAAGACGCTGGCATCCAGCCGGAATAGGCGCTCTTCGGGCAACCATCAGGCAACCAACAAGACAACGACATCAGGCAGGTAACGCTATGAATTTCGACCTCTCCGAAGAACAGGCATCCATCGTCGAGGCCGTGCAGCAGGTCTGCACGCAGTTCGACATGGAATACTGGGACCGCCTGGACAAGTCCGGCACCTATCCGCACGAGTTCTACAAGACGCTGTGCGAGGGCGGGTGGCTGGGCGTGGCGATGCCCGAGGCCTTCGGCGGCGCGGGCCTGGGCATCCTGGAGGCGGCGCTGGTGATGCAGACCATCTCGCAGTCGGGCGCTGGCATGACCGGCGCTTCGGCGGTGCATATGAATGTGTTCGGCCTGAACCCGGTGGTGGTGTTCGGCACCGACGAGCAGAAGGGCCGCTTCCTGCCGCCGCTGATCGCCGGCCAGGAGAAGGCCTGCTTCGGCGTGACAGAGCCCGACGCGGGCCTGGACACCACCAAGCTCAAGACCTTTGCGCGCAAGGTGCCGGGCGGCTATTCGGTGAGCGGGCGCAAGATCTGGATCTCGACCGCGCAGGTGGCCGACCGCATGCTGCTGCTGGCGCGCACCACGCCGCTGGAGTCGGTGAAGAAGTCGACCGAAGGGCTGTCGCTGTTCTACACCAAAGTCGACCGCAGCAAGATCGAGATTCGCGAGATCGACAAGATGGGCCGCGCCGCCGTCGATACCAACATGCTGTTTATCGACGACCTGTTCATCCCGGAGGAAGACCGCATCGGCGAAGAGGGTAGGGGCTTCGAATACATCCTGCACGGACTGAACCCGGAACGCATCCTGATCGCTGCCGAGGCCATCGGCCTGGGCCGCGCGGCGCTGGCCATCGCCACGCAGTACGCCAAGGAGCGCGTGGTGTTCGGCCGTCCCATCGGCATGAACCAGGGCGTGCAGCATCCGCTGGCGCAGGCCTGGATGCAGCTGGAGTCGGCCAACCTGATGATGCTCAAGGCCGCGGCGCGCTATGACGCCGGCCAGTCCTGCGGCGCCGAGGCCAACACGGCGAAGTACCTCGCCGCCGAGGCTGGCCATAACGCGTGCCAGACCGCGATCCTGACGCTGGGCGGCATGGGCTACTCGCGCGAGTACCGCGTCGAGCGGCTGCTGCGCGAGTCCTATATTCCGCGCATCGCGCCGGTCAGCCCGCAGCTGATCATGTGCTTTATCGCCGAGCGCGTGCTGGGTTTGCCCAAGTCGTACTGAGCGGGAGCGACGATGCCAAACGAGCAAGCGCAGGCAAGCGCGGCCACCGGGCCGCTGGCCGGCATCCGCGTGATCGACATGACCTCGGTCGCGATGGGCCCGTATGCCACCCAGATCCTCGGCGACATGGGCGCCGAAGTCATCAAGGTCGAGCCGCCCGCCGGCGATGTGTTCCGCCACGCCGAGCCGGCGCGGCACGCGGCCATGGGCGCCAGCTTCCTGAACCTGAACCGCAACAAGCAGTTCGTGGTGCTGGACGTGAAGCAGCCCGATGACCTCGCCGCGCTGAAAGCCCTGATCGCCACGGCCGATGTCTTTGTCTCCAACGTGCGGCCGCAGTCGCTGCGCAAGCTTGGGCTGGACTATGCGTCGCTGCGCGCGGACCATCCGCGGCTGATCTACTGCGGCGCTTATGGCTATTCGGAGGAGGGGCCCTACGCAGGCGCGCCGGCCTTCGACGACATCATCCAGGCGCGCAGCGGCATGGCGCAGTTCCAGGGTGCGAACTCGAACGAAGGCCCTCAGTACGTCAACACCATCCTGGCCGACAAGGTGGCCGGGCTGACCGTGGCCTACGCGATCCCGATGGCGCTGTACGAGCGCGAGCGTTCCGGCCAGGGCCAGGCCATCGAGGTGCCGATGTTCGAGACGCTGGTGTCTTTCCTGGCCGCGGAGCAGCTGGCCGGACAGACCTTTGTCCCATCGCTCGGGCAGGCCGGCTATCCGCGCGTGATGTCGGCGCACCGCAAGCCCTATCGCACGCGCGACGGACATATTGCGCTGCTGCCCTATACCAGCGCCCAATGGCTGCGTTTTTTCGATGTGTCAGGCCATGCGGAGCTGGCGCAGGATCGGCGCTATGCCACACCGGCCGCGCGCAGCGCCAATATCGACGCGCTCTACGCCACGCTGGCCGAGATCGTCGCGCAGCGCACCACGGCCGAATGGCTGGACCTGCTGCGTGATGCCGATATCCCGCACAGCGAAGTGCCGCATTTCGACAGCCTGGCCGACGACCCGCACCTGCGCGCCACCGGCATGATGTTCGAATACGACCATCCCAGCGAAGGCCGGCTGCGTGGCGTGGGCATCCCGACACGCTTCTCGCGCACGCCCGGCAATATCCGCAGCTGGCCGCAGGCGTTGCCCGGGCCAGGCGGCGCGGAGGGCGGCTGACACCCTTGCCGGCCGACTCCGCCGCGTACAATCCCGGCCAACAGATATTGAAGTCGAGGAAGCCAACGATGGCAGAACACGAACCGGCAGAAAAATCGGGTCACGCCAGCGTCAAGACCGCGCTGCGCGTGATCGAGATCATGGAGATCTATGCGCGCGAAGGGCGCTCGCTGACGCTGACCGAGCTGGCCAGGCTGCTGGGCGCGCCGATGTCGAGCTGCCTGGGGCTGATCCGCACGCTGGCCTCGCTCGGCTACCTGTACGAGACCGGCCGCCGCCAGGGCTACTACCCGACGCGCCGTCTGCTCGACATTGCCCAGCGCATCGCCCGCAACGACCCGCTGCTCGAACGCGTGCAGCCGGTGCTGGAATCGCTGCGCGACACCACCGGCGAAACCGTGATCTTCGGCAAGCTCCAGGATGACGGCCGCGTGCTGTACCTGGAGGTGCGGGAGTCCGGCAATCCGGTGCGCTATATCGCCGCGCCGGGCGAGCTGCGCGATGCGCACGTGAACTCGATCGGCCGCGCCATCCTTGGCACGATGCCGGCGGACAGCCGCGCCGAACTGCTGGCTGGCGTGTCGTTTGCCTCGCGCACGGGGCGCACGGTGGACTCGCTGCGCGTTTTCGAAGCCGCCATGCAGCAATGGCAGGCGCAAGGCTGGTATCCGAACTTTGGCGAGTCGTTTCCTGACCTCGGCGCGATCGCCATCCCGGTGGCCATTGGGGGCGTGACCTATGGCATGTCCGTGGCGGGGCCGCTGCATCGGATCGAGGCCAATGCCGACGCCATTGTCGTGGCGCTGAAGGCCGCTGGCGGTTCGCTGCAGGGATAAATGGGAGAGGGCAGGCGTTGCGGCGGCCCGCAGGCTGTCGTGACGGCTGTCGAGGGAGGACAAGATCGAAGCGCGTTGCGCGAACCGAAGCCCAAAACGAAAAAGCCCGGTGCGTTTGCACCGGGCTTCCGTATCGGTTGGCTCCCCGACCTGGGCTCGAACCAGGGACCTGCGGATTAACAGTCCGTCGCTCTACCGACTGAGCTATCGGGGAACAGCTGAGAAAGAGATTATAGCCAGTTTCTCTTTTCTTCGTCAACACCTTTTCGACATTTTGTTCTTGTCAGAAGGTCTCTGGAAGCTTCCGGCTTGCTGCCTGCCGTACGGTGCGAAGGGCATCTCTGCCGGCTTCGTGCCGCCGTGTCGAACAGCGAGGCCGCATTATAGCTACGGTTTTGGGTTTGTGCCAGAAAAAAACCGCCTCGCGGCGGTTTTTTTCTGCGGCACTCGCTCGGCTCAGTCGAACACCGGCGAATCCACGCCGAGGATCTTGTGCAGCTTCGGCGAGGTGGTGGTGTACTGCATGTGGATTTTCTTCTCGGGGAAGATATACGGCGCGGCACCGAACGCGGCCAGCGCGGCCTCGTGGAAGCCCGACAGGATCAGCTTCTTCTTGCCGGGGTAGGTGTTGATGTCGCCCACAGCGAAGATGCCCGGGATATTGGTCTCGAACTTCTCGGTGTCCACCTTGATCTGCTTGCGCTCCAGGTCCAGGCCCCATTCGGCGATCGGGCCGAGCTTGGGCGACAGGCCGAAGAACACCAGCAGGTCATCCACCGGCAGGCGGCGGGTCACGCCGTCGGCGCCCGTCACCTTGATCTCGGTGAGCACGCCGTCCTTCTCTTCATAGCCGCCGACCTGGCCGACCAGGAACTGCATTTCCATCTGTTCGCATAGTTCCTTCATCTTGGCGACCGAGGCCGGCGCGGCGCGGAAGCCGTCGCGGCGGTGGATCATCACCACCGACTCGGCCTTGCCGACCAGGTCCAGCGTCCAGTCCAGCGCCGAGTCACCGCCGCCGATGATCACCAGGTTGCGGCCATGGAAGCGGCTCGGGTCCTTGACGCGGTAGAACAGCTGCTTGCCGTCGAACTTGTCGATGCCCTCGACCTTCAGCGTGCGTGGCTGGAACGAACCCACGCCCGCGGCGATAAAGATGGTCTTGGTGATGAAGCGGGTTCCGAGCGAGGTCTCGACGAAGAAGCGGCCGTCTTCGCGGCGCTCCACGACGGCGACTTCCTGGCCCAGGTGGAAGGTGGGCTCGAACGGCTCGATCTGCTTGAGCAGGTTGTCGGTCAGTTCCTGGCCGGTGCAGATGGGCACCGCCGGGATGTCGTAGATGGGCTTGTCCGGATAGAGCTCCACGCACTGGCCGCCGACCACCTTCAGGGAATCGATGACATGTGCCTTGATTTCGAGCAGGCCCAGTTCAAAGACCTGGAACAGGCCCACCGGGCCGGCACCGACGATCAGCGCATCGATCTCCTGCGGCTGGCCGCCTGCAGGGCTGCCGCCGTCGACCTGCTTGGTCGTGTCGGCGACGGGATTTGGAATGCTCAAGTCCATATTCGTCCTGATACGTTTGCGTGGGCCGCTTGTGCCCGGTGTTGCGGAAAGCGCGTGGGGACGGCTTTATTGTTCTGTCAGCGCTGCAGGTACTGCAGCTTGTCAGTGGCGTCCTTCCACTCCTCGGCCTCGGCCAGCGGGGCCTTGGTCTTGGTGATGGAGGGCCAGTTGCGGGCCAGCTCGGCGTTCAGGTCGATGAACTGCTGCTGGTCGCCCGGCACGTCTTCCTCGGCGTAAATGGCGTTCACCGGGCATTCGGCCACGCATACGGCGCAGTCGATGCACTCATCCGGGTCGATAGCCAGGAAGTTGGGGCCTTCGCGGAAACAATCGACCGGACACACGTCAACGCAGTCTGTGTAGCGGCAACGGATGCAGGATTCGGTGACAACGTGAGTCATTTCGGTTCCAGGAAAACAGGTCGGCTTTTAATGGGAAACTGTGGGGCCGCTTCTTGCCGGCGGACGCCGCATCCACCGCATGGTGCCGCATGGCAGCATGGGCTGGGCGAGCGCCGGCCGAGGCCTTTCGGAAAGCGATATTGTAGCCGAGGCTTCTGGCAAGAATAGCGGGTCTATATAGCCGGATCAGATAGTTTTCTTATTTCTTTATGTACTTTTGATTTAACGCATGGCGGCCAGCTGGCATGTCGGTCCGCCAGCGGGCATGATGAGGCCGCCAGCAGTCACTTGCATCCGTGCCGGGAGACCCGTATGCCACGCCAGACTTGCCTTGCCAGCCTGCGGCACCATGCCGCGATGCGCCGGAACGTCGCCCCCATTGCTGTGCTGCTGACGGCATTTCTGGCGCCGATCGGGTCGGTTGCCGCCCAGACCCTGGCCCAGTCGCCGGGAATGGCCGACAGCGTGGTGTCGCGCCTGGTGGCGTGGCGCGCGCGTACCGATGCGCCGGTCGCGCTGCCGGCGCTGACCGCGTTCGAGTGGGACCACTTCAGCGTGACCGATTCCCCCGCGGGCGATGCCATCGCCCATTGCGGCCGGGCCGGCCTGATGCCGTGCGGGCCGCAGTTGCAGCCGCAGCCGGGCGACCGGGTGCAGGTGCTGCGCTTCGAGCTCGCCGGGGCCCAGGTCTACACCGAGCGCATCATGGCCGGCGACGGCGCCTTTGCCGAGCCGCTGCCGCAGCGGGTGCCGCGCGCCGCCGCCACGCTGGTGTCGTGCCCCGGTACCGACGGCCGCCAGTTGTGGTGCCTGCAGGGCAGGGCCAGGGGCAGGGAGGCGCCGCGGCAGCCACAGCCCTTCCTCGATGGTGGCTGAGCGGCAAGAGTGGCCGGGTGCGGCCAGACTTCGGTTAGCATGACGTACTACCCGGCATCGCCGTCTGGCCCGCTATGATCATCCCGTCCCTGCTCGACACCGACCTGTACAAATTCACGATGATGCAGGTGGTGCTGCATCAGTTCCCGCAGGCGCAAGTGGAATACCGCTTCAAGTGCCGCAACGCGGGCGTCGATCTGACGCCCTATATCGATGAGATCCGCGCCGAGGTGGCACACCTGTGCCAGTTGCGCTTCACCGACGACGAGCTCGCCTACCTGCGCGGCCTGCGCTTTATCAAGAGCGATTTCGTCGACTTCCTCGGCCTGTTCCACCTGAACGAGAAATATGTCTCGGTGCGGCCGTCCCCGCAGGGCAACGGCGAGATCGAGATCTCGATCATCGGCCCGTGGCTGCATACCATCCTGTTCGAAGTGCCGGTCCTGGCGATCGTCAACGAGGTCTATTTCCGCCGCACCCAGCCCAGGCCTGACCAGGCCGAAGGCCGCCGCCGGCTGGACCACAAGCTGGCCTTGCTGAAGACGCCCGAGCTGGCCGACTGCGTGATCGCTGACTACGGCACGCGCCGGCGCTTTTCGCGCGAATGGCAGGAAGAGGTGCTGCTGACCATGCGGCGCCTGCTCGGGCCGCAGCTGGCCGGCACCAGCAACGTCCACTTTGCCCGCCTGCACAATATGGTGCCGCTGGGCACGATGGCGCATGAATACCTGCAGGCCTGCCAGGCACTGGGCCCGCGGCTGCGCGATTCGCAGGTGTACGCGCTGGAGCGCTGGGCGCGCGAGTACCGCGGCGACCTGGGCATCGCGCTGTCGGATACCTACGGCTTCGATGCCTTCCTGCGCGACTTCGACCTGTATTTCTGCAAGCTCTTCGACGGCGTGCGCCATGATTCCGGCGACCCGATGCTGTGGGGCGAGCGCATGGTCGCCCACTATGCCGCCAACCGCGTCGACCCGCGCACCAAGACGCTGATCTTCAGCGACAGCCTCGACATCCCGCGCGTGATCGAGCTGTACGAGCGCTTCCATGGCCGCTGCCGGCTGGCCTTTGGCGTCGGCACCAACCTGACCAACGACCTTGGCTATACCCCGCTGCAGATCGTGATCAAGATGGTGTGCTGCAACGGGCAGCCGGTGGCCAAGCTGTCGGACACGCCGGAAAAGACCATGTGCGACGATCCCGGCTACCTGTCCTACCTGCGCCAGGTGTACTCGGTTCAGCCCGCGGCGTAGCAAAATTCAACACCTTGCGCCGGCCATCGCATGCTCTGCATGCGGCGGGCGCCACTATAATCGGCGCATCGCGCGTTCGCCGCGCTTTGCGCTTCTCCAGCCAGGCCTTATGGAAACCAACGACGCCCGCGACCGCATCTTTGCCCGCATCCGTGCTGCCCAGGGCAGGCCGACCCGGCCGAGCGCGGGCGAGCGCGAGGCCGTGGCCGACTACCTGGCGCGCCACCCGCAGGGCCCGCGCCCGGCGGTGGCCGCCGACCTGGCCGAGGCCTTCCTGACGCAGGCCCAGCGCATGGCCTCGACCGTCGACCGCGTGGCGAGGATGGACGAGGTGCCCGCCGCCACCGCGCGCTTTCTCGACAGCCTGAACCTGGTCCACCGTGCCGTGGCCTGGGATGCGCTGGGCCCGCTGCCGTGGCAGGCCGCGGGGCTGGCGGTGGAATGCCGACCGCCGGTGCGCGAGGTCGAGGCCGACCACGATCATGGCGACCTGGTCGGCATCACCGGCTGCTTCTGCGCGATTGCCGAGACCGGCTCGCTGATGCTGCTGTCGGGCCCGGCCACCTTTGCCTCGGCCGCGCTGCTGCCCGAGACCCACTTGGCGGTGGTGCCGCGCTCGCGCATCGTCGCCGGCCTGGAAGACGCCTTTGCGCTGGTACGCAGCGAGCGCGGCGAACTGCCGCGCGCCACCAATATCATCAGCGGGCCTTCGCGCACGGGCGATATCGAGCAGACCATCGTGCTCGGCGCCCATGGCCCGTACCGCGTGCATGTGATCCTGGTCGACGAGGCCTGAACCCGCGGCTTTTGCCGCACGGAATGCGATGCACCACCCATGCCGGAAGCTCCGGGGCAAGAGGTGCTTGAATTACACTTGCAGGCTTGCCTGCGTGCCGCGGCTTCGTGCCGGCGGTGTGCCAATGAATGCTGCATTCCCGAGGAGATCCTGCCTGATGCGACGTGCCTCCGTGCTGTTGCCGCTGCTGGCCGTGCTGGCCGCCTTTCCCGCCGTCGGCCGTGCCGCGGACCTTGACGGGGCGTCGCTGTCCTCGCTGTGGGGGCTGCCGTTCGCCGGCATCCTGCTGTCGATCGCGGTGTGGCCGCTGGTTGCACCCAAGTTCTGGCACCACCACTACGGCAAGATCGCCGCGGGCTGGGGGCTGCTGTTCCTGCTGCCGTTCGCGGCAGCGTTCGGCACGCATGCGGCCGCGGCCAGCGCGGTGCACGCGCTGCTGGCCGAGTACATCCCGTTCATCGTTCTGATCGCCTCGCTGTATATCGTGGCCGGCGGCATCTGCGTGCGCGGCAACCTGCACGGCACGCCCGGGCTCAATACCGGCATCCTGGCGCTGGGCACGCTGCTGGCCAGCTTCATGGGCACCACCGGCGCGGCCATGCTGCTGATCCGGCCGCTGCTGCGCGCCAATGACAACCGCCGCCACGTGGCGCACGTGGTGGTGTTCTTTATCTTCCTGGTGGCCAATGCCGGCGGCTCGCTGACGCCGCTGGGCGATCCGCCGCTGTTCCTGGGCTTCCTGAAAGGCGTGGACTTCTTCTGGACCATGCGCAACATCTTTCCGGAGACGGTCTTTATCTGCGTGGTGCTGCTGGGGCTGTTCTACCTGCTCGACCGTCACTACTACCGGAACAAGGAAGAGGAACTGCCGCCGCGCAGCGACCCCACGCCGGACTCGGGCGGCATCGCCATCGAGGGCAAGTTCAACTTCGTGCTGCTGCTCGCCGTGATCGGCCTGGTGCTGATGAGCGGGCTGTGGCAGCCGGGCATTTCGTTCGATGTCCTGGGCACCGAGGTGCCGCTGCAGGCCGCGGTACGCGATGCGCTGCTGGTGGTGGTGGCGGTGGTGTCGCTGCTGGTGACGCCGCAGACGGCGCGCACCGGCAATGAATTCAACTGGGAGCCGATCCTGGAGGTCGGCAAGCTCTTTGCCGGCATCTTCCTGACCATCATCCCGGTCATCGCCATGCTCAAGGCCGGCACCGACGGCGCCTTTTCCGGCGTGATCCGCGCGGTCAGCGACAGCAACGGCCAGCCGGTCGACAGCATGTACTTCTGGGCCACCGGCCTGCTGTCGTCGTTCCTGGACAACGCGCCGACCTACCTGGTGTTCTTCAACACCGCCGGCGGCGACGCGGCCACGCTGATGACGCGCGATGCCTCGACCCTGGCCGCGATCTCGGCCGGGGCCGTGTTCATGGGCGCCAATACCTATATCGGCAATGCCCCCAACCTGATGGTCAAGGCCATTGCCGAGAACCGCGGCGTGCGCATGCCGAGCTTCTTCGGCTACATGCTGTATTCGGGCATCTTCCTGATGCCGCTGTTCGTCATCATGACCTTCCTTTTCTTCCGAGTGTGATGCCATGAAGCCGTCTGTCCTGGTAACCCGCGCCATCTATCCCGAAGTCATCGCGCACCTGGCGCAGTATTTCGATGTCGACGACAACCAGCAGGACGCGGTGCTCGACGCCGCCGCGCTGAAGGCGCGCCTGGCGGGCAAGGCCGGCGTGCTGGCCAACGCCGCCGACCGCATCGACGGCGACGTGGTCGCCGCTCTGCCGGCGCTGCGCGCGGTGTGCAATATGGCGGTCGGCTACAACAACCTGGACGTGCCGGCGCTGACGGCCGCCGGCATCGTCGCCACCAATACGCCGGACGTGCTGACCGAGACCACCGCCGACTTCGGCTGGGCCCTGCTGATGGCCACCGCGCGCCGCGTGACCGAGGCCGAGCACTACCTGCGCGCCGGCAAGTGGCAGCGCTGGAGCTACGACATGCTGGTCGGCATGGACCTGTACGGAAGCACGCTCGGCATCCTCGGCATGGGCCGCATCGGCCAGGCGCTGGCGCGCCGCGCGAGCGGCTTTGGCATGAGCGTGCTGTACCACAACCGCAGCCAGCTGCCGGCGGACACCGAGCGCGCGCTCAACGCGCGCTATGTCAGCAAGGAAGACCTGCTGCGCCAGTCCGACCACCTGCTGCTGGTGCTGCCCTATGGCCCGCAGAGCCACCACGCCATCGGCGCCGCCGAGCTGGCACTGATGAAGCCGACCGCGACGCTGGTGAACCTGGCGCGCGGCGGCATCGTCGACGATGCCGCGCTGGCGCAGGCGCTGCGCGACAAGCGCATCTTCGGCGCCGGCCTGGATGTGTTCGAGGGCGAGCCCAGCGTCAATCCGGATCTGCTGACGGTGCCCAACGTCGTGCTCACGCCGCATATCGCCAGCGCCTCCGAGAAGACCCGCCGTGCGATGGCGATGCTGGCCGCCGACAACCTGATCGCCGCGCTCGACCAGGGCCCGCAGGCCGGCCATCCGCCCACCGTGATCAACCCCGACGTCATGTCGCGGCGCCGCTAAGCCTGCCATCCACCTGTTTCCTGCTGCATGACCCTGATTCCGTTCCTGACGCTGGCCGTGGCGCTGCTCGCGGTCGTCCTGCTGGTCATCGTCCTGCTGCGCCAGCAGGCTGCCTCGCCGGGGGCCGAGCTTGGCCGGCAACTGGCCGACATGCGCGCGGAAAGCGCGCGCGGCATGGAGCGGCTGGAGCGGGAGTTGCGCACCGACGTGGCCGACGCCGCGCGCGGCAGCCGCGACGAGTCGGCGCAGCAGATGCTGCGCTTCCAGCAGGCGCTGTCGTCGCAGCTGACGGGCATCGCCACGCTGCAGAACAACCAGATCGACACCTTCGCGCAGCAACTGGCCAAGCTGACCGAGACCAACACCCAGCAGCTCGAGCAGGTGCGCCAGCACCTGATGCTGCAGGCCCAGCAGGCGCGCGACGAGCAGGCCGGCACGCTGCGCCGCTTCGGCGACGGGCTGCAGCAGCAGCTGGCGCAGATGTCCGAAGCCAACGAGCGGCGCCTGGCCGAAGTGCGCGCCACGCTGGAGAAGAAGCTGCAGGACATCGAGGCCAACAACGCCGCCAAGCTTGAGGAAATGCGCCGCACTGTCGACGAGAAGTTGCATGCCACGCTGGAGCAGCGCCTGGGCGAGTCCTTCCGGCTGGTGTCGGACCGGCTCGAGCAGGTGCACCGCGGCCTGGGCGAGATGCAGGTGCTGGCGCAGGGCGTGGGCGACCTGAAGAAGGTGCTGACCAATGTGAAGTCGCGCGGAACCTGGGGCGAAGTCCAGCTGGAAATGCTGTTGGAGCAGATGCTGACGCCGGAGCAGTACGGCAAGAATGTCGAGACCGTGCGCAACTCGGGCGCGCGGGTGGAGTTCGCGATCCGGCTGCCGGGCAAGGCCGCGGGTGGCGACAATGCGCCGGTCTGGCTGCCGGTCGACGCCAAGTTTCCCAAGGAACAGTACGAGCGCCTGGTGGACGCGCAGGAGCGGGGCGACCCGAATGGCGTGCTCGCTTTTGGCCGCGAACTGGAAGTGGCGCTGCGGCGCGAGGCCCAGACCATCGCCGAGAAATACCTGTCGCCGCCCCAGACCACGGATTTCGCCATCCTGTTCCTGCCGACCGAGGGGTTGTACGCCGAGGTGCTGCGGCGTCCGGGCCTGACCGACCTGATGCAGCGCGACTACCGTGTGACCGTGGCCGGACCGACCACGCTGACCGCGCTGCTGAACAGCCTGCAGATGGGTTTCCGCACGCTGGCGCTGGAGAAGCGCTCAAGCGAGGTGTGGGAGGTGCTGGGCGCGGTCAAGACCGAGTTCGGCAAGTTCGGCGACGTGCTGGCCAAGACCCGCGATACGCTGGAACGCGCCGCGCGCAACATCGAGCAGGCCGAAGTGCGCACGCGCCAGATGGCGCGCAAGCTGCGTACGGTGGAAGCGCTGCCGGGCGAGGCCGCGCAGCAGGTGCTTGGCCTCAATGCAGCAGAAGCGGCGGACGCGCCGGAGGCCGCCGAAGACAACGGCGGCTGAACGCGCGGCAGGGAAGGGTCAGGGCAAGCCCCCGCGGGGGCTTGCGGATTGCTGCCGGCCTGGGCGCCGGCGCGCTGCTCAGCGCTCGTCTTCGGGCGCCAGTTCGCGCACGTGGACTTCAATGCCGCCGAAGCGGGCGGCCACCCAGTTGTAGGCCTTGCAGGCCAGCCACAGCAGGCCGAAGCCGATCAGCGCATTCAGGATGATTGCGCTGAAGACCGTGATGGCGGGCAGGTCACCGTAGCGGACGAAGGTGACAAACAGGCCCAGCGACACGATCGGCAGCGAGAAGCACAGGTAGACCAGCACCAGCGCGCGGGCGGTCTTGACGGGGTGGAGGTAGGCGATCTCCTGATTCATGACGGGGGATACTCGAATGGTTCTGAATCGTGCGCCAAGTGTAGCGATTGGCCGATGCCAAGCATAGCCCGCCGGCGGCGGGGGCGGGCGAAAGCCCCGTGCCGGCTGTGCTATGGCCGCAAATGTGCGGCACAAAAACGACACATTGCTACCGGCGTGTGGCAAGCGCTTGCGTGCAGCGCCTGCCGGTCCGGCTAGACCAGTCCGTCGAACAGCATCACCTCGACCGCATCGCCGGCCTTGACCGAGTCCTGTTCATGGCCGAGCACGATAAAGCAGTTGGCCTCGCTCATCGAGCGCAGCACGCCCGAGCCCTGCTGGCCGGTGATACGCACTTCCCACTGGCCGTCGCCGGCGCGCGCCAGGATGCCGCGCTGGTACTCGGTGCGGCCGGGCTTCTTGCGGATGGCTTGCGCGCTGCGCACGCGCAGCAGCGGCAGCGGTGCCACGCTGGCGCCCATCAGCCGCTGCAGCGCGGCGCGCACGAAGTGGTAGAAGGTGACCATCACCGCCACCGGGTTGCCCGGCAGCCCGAACAGCAGCGCGTCGCGGCCGTTGGAATTGATGCGGCCGAAGGCCATCGGCCGGCCCGGGCGCATCGCGATCTTCCAGAACGTGACATCGCCCAGGCGCGCCATGATCTGCTTGGTGTAATCGGCCTCGCCGACCGAGACGCCGCCGGAGGTGATGACCGCGTCGGCGGTCTCGCAGGCGGTGCGGAAGGCGGCTTCGAGCGCCTCGGGGTTGTCGCGTACCACGCCCATATCGAGAAGGTCGACGTTCATCCGGCGCAGCATGCCGTGCAGCGTATAGCGGTTGGAGTCATAGACGCAGCCGGGATCGAGCGGCTCGCCGATCGAGCGCAGCTCGTCGCCGGTGGAGAAGAACGCGACGCGCAGGCGCCGGCGCACGCGCACCTCGGCCACGCCCAGCGAGGCCAGCAGGCCCAGGTCGGCCGGCTGGAGGATGCGCCCGGCCTGCAGCGCGGCCTGGCCGCGCGCCAGGTCTTCGCCGCGCAGGCGCCGGTTGTCGCCGGTGCGCACGCAGTCGGCGGCAAAGCGGATGCGCGCGCCGTCGTCCACGGCTTCGACGAATTCCTGCGGCACCACGGTGTCGCAGCCGGCCGGCATCACCGCGCCGGTCATGATGCGCACCGCCTGCGCCGCCGTGGGCGCCAGCGCCCCGGCGCCGCCGGCGAAGGCGCTGCCGATGACTTCCAGCTCGACCGTGGCGGTCTGCGCGGCAGCCAGCGCGGCACCCTGGAAGGCATAGCCGTCCATTGCCGAGTTGTCATGCGCCGGCACGTCGATGGCCGAGACGATGTCCTCGGCCAGCACGCGGTCCAATGCGCTGCGGATCGGCAACTGCTCGACGCCGCGCACCGGCTCGACCACCTCGCCGATGATGCGGTTGGCCTGGTCCACCGGCAGGGCGGTGGGGTCGTAGTCGGAAAGGCAGGAGATGACGGATTGCAGGGTGGGCATGGTGGCTCAGCGCGTTTCGTGCGTGCGCAGTTCGTCCAGGGTGTTGATATTGGCAAAGGCCGCGGCGTCGTCGAACAGCACTTCGGCCAGGCGGTGCGAGGCGGCCCAGGTCTCGATCTTGCGGCCGCCGCCGGAAAGATAAGCCACCAGGCTGTCGAGCGCACTGACCGGCATCAGGCAGAACACAGGTTGGGTCTGGCGCCGGCCGTCTTCGTCCAGCGTGACGGGGATCGCCAGGTCCGCGCCTTCGGCCTCGATCGCCTGCGCCAGGCGTGCCACCAGGTCGGTCGGCAGGAACGGCGAATCGCAGGGCGCGGTCACCATCCACGGCGTGGCGCATTGCTCCAGGCCGGCCAGCATCCCCGCCAGTGGGCCGGCGAAGTCGGGCACGGTGTCGGTGTAGACCGGCACGCCGAAGGACTCATAGGCGGCCAGGTTGCGGTTGGCATTGATCATCAGCCCGCCCACCTGGGGGGTAAGCCGCATCATCGTGTGCATGGCCATCGGCGTGCCGTGCAGCGGCTGCAGGCCCTTGTCGGTGCCGCCCATGCGGCTGCCCCTGCCGCCTGCGAGGATCAGGCCGGTGATGTCGTCGCGTGCAATCATGGATTGTGTGTGCGGCGGGGTCAGCCGCCGATATAGGACATCTCGATCTTGCGCTCGGCACGCCTGGCGCGCACCGTCGGGTCGCTGCGCTGCTCGGAATAATTGTCGGTGCGGCCCTGCCACACCTGCGCAATCGCATTGGAGATTTCCAGGTCGCTGTAGCCGCCGCGCAGCAGCGCGCGCAGGTCGAAGCCTTCGGTGGCGAACAGGCACAGGTAGAGCCGGCCTTCGGTGGACAGCCGGATGCGGCTGCAGTCGCCGCAGAAGGCGTGGGTGACGCTGGAGATCACGCCGACCTCGCCGCTGCCGTCGCGGTAGCGCCAGCGCTCGGCGGTTTCGCCGGAGTAGTTGGCCTGCACCGGTTCGAGCGGGAATTCCGCATCGATGCGCTTGACCACCTCGGCGGACGGCAGCACTTCATCCATCTGCCAGTGGTTGCTGGCGCCCACGTCCATGAACTCGATAAAGCGCAGGATGATGCCGCTATTGCGGAAGTGGCGCGCCATCGGCACGATTTCCTGGTCATTGGTGCCGCGCTTGACCACCATGTTGACCTTGATCGGCGCCAGCCCCACGGCCTGCGCGGTCTCGATGCCGTGCAGCACGTCGGCGACGGCGAAGTCCACGTCGTTCATGCGGCGGAAGGTGGCGTCGTCGATCGCGTCCAGGCTGACGCTGACCCGCGTCAGTCCCGCGTCGCGCAGGGCGCGCGCCTTGCGCGCCAGCAGCGAGGCGTTGGTGGTGAGCGTCAGGTCCAGCGGCTTGCCCGAGACCGTCTCGATCTTCGCCAGCATCTCCACCAGGTGCTCGATATTCTTGCGCAGCAGCGGCTCGCCGCCGGTCAGGCGGATCTTCTCGACGCCGTGGGCGACGAACAGGCGCGCGGTGCGTTCGATCTCCTCGAAGCTCAGCAGCTCGGAGTGCGGCAGGAAGGTGTAGTCCTTGTCGAAGACTTCCTTCGGCATGCAGTACACGCAGCGGAAGTTGCAGCGGTCCGTCACCGAGATGCGCAGGTCATGCAGCGGCCGGCCGCGGGTGTCCGCCACCAGGCCGGTGGGGGCAGCCAGCTTGCCGGGAATGCTGGGCGTCATCGAGCGGTAGCGATGGTCGCGCAGGTCGAAAATCGGAATGACGGATTCGGTCATGGCCTGTGGGTGGGCACGGCGTCCGGGGAGCGGCCTGGCGGCGGGGCCAAATCAGGGGCGCTCGAGGACCGGATGCATTCTGCTGCCATTCTAGCCGAGGCGGGGGCGGGGCACCCGCATCCCCCGGTGATGGCGGGGATTCATCCGGGCGGCGGCCCATGAAAAAAGGGGACGGCGTGGCCGTCCCCTTCCTGCTTTGGCTGCGGTGCAGCGGCAACGCTTACTGCTGCGATGCCATCTCCACTTCGCGGCCACCGGTTTCCACCAGGATCATCGGACCGTGGGGCAGCGGCGGCAGCGCCTTGCGCTCGCGCTGCACGCGCGGGGCGGGCGCGATGCGGGCGGCGGCTTCCTGGGCCGAACGCAGCTTGTCGCTGTCGGTATGGACCCATTGCAGGCCGGCGGTGGCCAGCATCGATTCCAGGTTCTCCAGCGCTGCGGGGGTGGCCGGCGCTGCTGCAACGACCGGAGTTGCCGGGGTGAACACCTCGGCCGGTGCCGCTTCGGCCACAGGGGCGATGACCGGTGCAGCGGCAGGTGCCGGCACCACCGGAGCCGCTTCGACGGCCACGCTTGCGGTGGTCTCGACGATCGCTTCGGCGGCAACGGCTTCCGTGACGGCGGCGGCGACCGGGGCAGCTTGCTCGGGCGCGGGCTCGGCAACCGGCGCGGTCACCGGGGCTGCCTCCGCGACCGGCGCGGGCGTCACGTCTTCCGGCACGGCGATGCGGATCGCTTCGACGGCCTCGGCTGCTGCGGCCACGGCCACGGCAGCTTGCGGTGCGGGCTCGGCCGGCATGGCGGCTTCAGCGCGCACCGGGGCCACGCCTTCGGCAGCGGCGGCTTCTTCGTCGCCTTCGCCCTGGGCACCTTGCACCGACTCGTCGCGCTCGCGGCGATAGCGGTTGCGGCCACGGCGGTTGCGGCGGCGGCGCTCTTCGCCCTCAGCGGTCTCGGCGGCGCTCTCTGCACCTTCCGGCAGCTCGGCGCGGACGGCTTTCGTCTCTTCGGTCACGGCCTGCGGCAGCACGCCCAGCGCCTGGGCGGCGGCGATGGCTTCCGGCTGCGGTGCTTCACCGGCTTCGGCTTCGCGCAGTTCGCTGCGTTCGCGCTGGCGTTCACGCTGGCGCTCGCGGCGTTCCTGGTTGCGGTCGCGACGGCCTTCCTGACGGCCCTCGACGCGCTCGCCCTGGGCGCGCTCGGCTTGCACCGCCTCGCCCTGGCGTGCCAGGGCCGGGGTGGCCTGGCCTTCACCTTGCTGGCGCGGCTGGCGGCCCTGGCGTTCGCCACGGCCCTCGCGTTGCTCGGCGCGCTCGGCACCCTGGCGTTCACCACGTTCCGCGCGCTCGGCACGGTCGCCGCGCTGGCCGCGGCCCTGGCGCTCGCCACGCTCCGCTCGCTCACCACGCTCCGCGCGGTCGCCACGCTCACCACGCTGGCCACGGCCTTCGCCGCGCTGGCCGCGCTCGCGCCGGCCTTCGGCGCTGCGGGCCTCAGTGGCAACCGCCGGCTTGGCCGGTTCCACCACCGGCGGGGTTGCCGGACGGGCACCGAACAGGCCCTTCAGCCAGGCGATGAAACCGCCGCTGACCACAGGCTGGGTGGCCGGCACGGGCGGGGCGACCGGGGCTTCCGGCTTGGGTGCGCGCTCGGGGCGCGGCACCGACACCGGGGCCGGTTGTTCCGGGGTGATGCCCTTGACCGCGGCTTCCTGGCGCGGCTTGGCTTCTTCCTTGCGGCGGCTGCTGTAGCTGGTGTCGGCTTCCAGTTCCTTGGCGGCGGCCTCGGCCATGCGGTAGCTGGCGGTGCTTTCTTCCAGGCGCGGGTCGTCGTGGCGCAGGCGCTCCAGCTTGTAGTGCGGCGTTTCCAGGTGCTTGTTGGGGATCAGCAGCACATTGACCTTGAAGCGCAGCTCGATCAGGTTGATTTCCTGGCGCTTCTCGTTCAGCAGGAAGGCAGCCACTTCCACCGGCACCTGGCAGTGGATCGCGGCGGTGTTTTCCTTCATCGCCTCTTCCTGGATGATGCGCAGCACCTGCAGGGCGGACGATTCGGTATCGCGGATATGGCCGGTGCCGTTGCAGCGCGGGCAAGTGATGTGCGAGCCCTCCGACAGGGACGGGCGCAGGCGCTGGCGCGACAGCTCCATCAGGCCGAAGCGGCTGATCTTGCCCATCTGCACGCGCGCGCGGTCGTGGCGCAGCGCGTCCTTCAGGCGCGTTTCCACATCCTTCTGGGCCTTGCCCGACTCCATGTCGATGAAGTCGATCACGATCAGGCCGCCCAGGTCGCGCAGGCGCAACTGGCGGGCGATCTCGTCGGCGGCCTCGAGGTTGGTGCGCAGCGCGGTTTCCTCGATGTCGGCGCCCTTGGTGGCGCGGGCCGAGTTCACGTCCACGGAGACCAGCGCCTCGGTGTGGTCGATCACGATGGCGCCACCCGAGGGCAGCATCACCATGCGCGAGTAGGCCGACTCGATCTGGTGCTCGATCTGGAAGCGCGAGAAGAGCGGCACGTCGTCGCGGTACTTCTTCACGCGGTTCATGTTGTCAGGCATCACCACGCTCATGAAGGCGCGGGCCTGTTCGTAGATCTCGTCGGTGTCGATCAGGATCTCGCCGATATCCGGCTGGAAGTAGTCGCGGATGGCGCGGATGACCAGGCTCGATTCCAGGTAGATCAGCAGCGGGGCCTTGTTGTCGCCGGCGGCGCCGTCGATGGCCTTCCACAGTTGCAGCAGGTAGTTCAGGTCCCACTGCAGTTCCTCGGCCGAGCGGCCGATGCCGGCGGTCCGGGCGATGATGCTCATGCCTTCCGGCACGGTCAGCTGCGCCATGGTCTCGCGCAGTTCCTGGCGGTCCTCGCCCTCGATGCGGCGCGACACGCCGCCGCCGCGCGGGTTGTTGGGCATCAGCACCAGGTAGCGGCCGGCCAGCGAGATAAAGGTGGTCAGGGCCGCGCCCTTGTTGCCGCGCTCTTCCTTCTCGACCTGGACGATCAGTTCCTGGCCTTCATGCAGGGCATCCTGGATGCGCGCGTTGCGCACGTCGATGCCTTCCTTGAAGAAGGCGCGGGCTACTTCCTTGAACGGCAGGAAGCCGTGGCGTTCTTCGCCGTAGTTGACGAAGCAGGCTTCCAGCGAGGGTTCGATGCGGGTGATGACACCCTTGTAGATGTTGCCCTTGCGCTGTTCGCGCCCGGCAGTCTCGATGTCGATATCGATCAGTTTCTGACCGTCGACGATGGCGACGCGCAATTCCTCCTGTTGCGTCGCGTTGAACAGCATGCGTTTCATCGCAGTACCTCACTCCAGTGTCGCGGGTGGCACCGTCTGGGCGGTGTCCGCGGCGATCTATGGAGCACGCGAGGGAGCGAGCGAGGCGCGAGAATTGCCGGAAAGCGCCGCTGCGCGGGATAGGCGAGCGGCTGGGCGCGGGTGAAAGAGAGCGATGACGTCGGGGTAACGTCCGCGGGGCAGGAGAGAACACCGGAGGCTGCTCTTGCGCAGACATCCGGCGCGTTCCCGTGCCGGAGGCGATGCTGAACGCCGGCGCAACCGGCGCCGGCGGCATCGCGGCCGGCCGCGGAAGGCCTAGACGCGTCAAAGAGCAAATTTTTCGGACACGGCATGGTTGCCGTTGCTGCCTGACTACTCCTGGCGGGCGCACCTACTACTTCTTGGAATTCTGCGACCGGGCGCCGGTATTTCCAGTCAGGCGGCAGGCTAACCTGCCGGCCGGCACCGTTTCCCGGTGCGGGCAGGACTTCTCTCACCGAAGCGGATGCCGGCAGTGGCATCCGCCTTTAAATTCTGTTTTACCTGAACACTCAGTTCCCACGTCACCGCCTGCCTCGCCGAAGCCTCCTTTGGGCGACTTCCTGCATGCCGGCGGCACCGTGCGTGCTGCTTTTTACTGCCATTTGCCCGTCTGGCGCTTGGCGGAACGCAAAGTTGCGGGAGACGGGCGGGGTTGGCGGCAACCCCAAGTGTAGAATGCGAAAAATCCAGGAAAACTCGAAGATTAATCGCTTACACAGGTCTTGCGCTGCCGGCCACAAGCCGGGACAGCGAGGAAATTATATTGAAAATGAATGAGTTACGCCATCAAATTGAAAAGGCTGCCGAAGCTGCGCCGGCCAGCCCACAGGTGGCGTATGTCACGATTGACGAAGGCTCGGAAGGTCAGCGCATTGACAACTTCCTGCTGAAGGTGGCCAAGGGCGTGCCCAAGAGCCATATCTACCGGGTGCTGCGTTCGGGGGAAGTTCGCGTCAATAAGGGCCGGATCGATGCCACTTATCGCTTGCAGTCGGGTGATGTAGTGCGCATTCCGCCAATGCGGGTGGCGAATTCGGCGCAATCGGACAATGCCCAGCATGTGCCGGCGGGCGAGTTCCCGGTGCTGTTTGAAGATGCCCAGCTACTGGTGATCAACAAGCCGGCCGGCGTGGCCGTGCACGGCGGCTCGGGCGTGGCCTTCGGCGTGATCGAGCAATTGCGCCGGTCGCGGCCCCAGGCCAAGTTCCTGGAACTGGTGCATCGGCTCGATCGCGAGACCTCCGGCATCCTGGTGCTGGCCAAGAAGCGCTCGGCGCTGGTCCACCTGCACGAGCAGATTCGCGGCAGCGCGATGGACAAACGCTATTTCGCCTGCGTGGCCGGCGAATTCCCGAACGCGCGCCAGCACGTGAAGCTGCCGCTATATAGGTACAGCACGCCGGACGGCGAGCGCCGGGTGCGGGTGCAGGCCGACGGGCTGGCCTCGCACACCGTGTTCAACCGGGTCGAGGCCTTCCAGGGCTTCACCCTGCTGGAGGCCGAGCTGAAGACCGGCCGTACCCACCAGATCCGCGTCCACCTGGCCCACTCGGGTTTCCCGATCGTCGGCGACGAAAAATATGGCGACTTCTCGCTGAACAAGGCACTGGCGCGTTCTGGCGCGAGGCCGGGCCTCAAGCGCATGTTCCTGCACGCCCACCGGCTGGTGTTTATCCACCCGGCCACGGGCGAGCCGCTGGCGGTGGAAGCGCCGCTGCCCGACGAGTGCGTCGGATTCCTGCAACAATTGCGTGAACTGCATGCCCCGGAGTAGGGTAGTGCATCAAACGCCACAAGGACTTCCATGGCCAGGCAACAATTTGACCTGATCGTTTTCGACTGGGACGGGACGCTGATGGACTCGACCCCGACCATCGCCAAGTGCATCCAGCTTGCCAGCCGCGACCTGGGCCTGCCGGTGCCGGATGACCGCGCCGCCAGCCACGTGATCGGGCTGGGCCTGAAGGATGCGCTGTCTTACGCGGTGCCGACGCTGGACCCCGCCGACTACCCGCGCCTGGCCGAACGCTACCGCTACCACTTCCTCGCTCGCGATGCCGACCTTGTGCTGTTCGACGGCGTGCGCGAAATGCTGGAGACCCTGCGCGGCGAACACTATTTTCTTGGCGTGGCCACCGGCAAGACCCGCGTCGGCCTGCAGCGCGCGCTGGCCGCGAGCGGTCTGACCCGCCTGTTCGACGCCACGCGCTGTGCCGACGAGACCTTCTCCAAGCCGCACCCGGCCATGCTGCACGAACTGACCCGCGAACTGGGCCAGGACGTGGAGCGCACGGTGATGGTCGGCGACACCACCCATGACCTGCAGATGGCGGCCAATGCCGGCGCCAAGGGGATTGGCGTGTGCTATGGTGCACATCCCGCAGATTCGCTGCGCGCGATGGCGCCGGTGCATTGCGCGACTTCCATCCCCGACCTGACCGACTGGCTGCTGGCCCATGCCTGAGGCAGCGGCCGGCCAGGCGCCGGTGCGGCTGTGCGCCGCCGAGGACCTGGAGGAAGGCGGCCTGGGTGTGCGCTTCTCGGTGGCGCTGGACCAGCGCGAGATCGGCGCCTTCGTGGTGCGTTTCGACGGCGCCGCGCACGGCTACCTGAACCAGTGCGCCCATGTGCCGATGGAACTGGACTGGCAGGAAGGCCGGTTCTTCGATGCCTCGGGCCTATACTTGATGTGCGCCACACATGGCGCGGTTTATGCGCCGGACAGCGGCGAGTGCGTCGGCGGCCCCTGCCGCGGTGCATCGCTGGCCAAGCTGCGCATCGAGGAGCGCGACGGCCAGGTCTACTGGCTACCGGAAGCGCCATACCGGATCGCTGCGCGCATGGGCGGTGCCTGAATGACGGGCAGGGCCGGCAGTCAGGCCGGCCGTTGTATTTCCAGGCCTGGGTTTCCAGGCGTTTCCACGAGCGATTTGCATGACAGAACAACAGAAGCCGCCATCGGGTGAATCGGGTCAGCCGGACGAGCACAAGCCAGCCGGCGACGGTGCGCCGGGCGAAGGGTCGCCCCAGGCGGAGTCCGAGCGCCTGGTCACCGCACCGCGCGCCGATTACCCGCTGGAAGACGAATTGCGCGCCGGCGACGACGCGGCAAGGCGTGAAGCGCGCGAGCGCAAGGCGCGCATGGCTGGAGCCGCGGCGGGGCCCCCGGTTGGCGGCGGCGCCGGCTGGGAGCGCGATCTGCTCGAAAAAGTGCTGACCGCATCGCTGCGCGAGCAGCGCGCGGCACGGCGCTGGCGCATCTTCTTCCGCTTTGTCGGACTGGCTTTGCTGGCGCTGATCCTGGTCACGCTGTTCGACTTCAAGGGCGATGGCGCCATCAGCACCTCGGGCCGCCATACGGCCATGGTCACGCTGGAGGGCGAAATCGCCGCGGGCACGCCGGCCAGCGCGGAATCGATCAATGCCTCGTTGCAGGCGGCGTTCGCTGATGGCAATGCCGCCGGCGTGATCCTGAAGATCAATTCTCCGGGCGGCTCGCCGGTGCAGGCGGGCATCATCAACGACGAGATCCAGCGGCTGCGCACGCTTTATCCGTCCAAGCCGTTCTATGTGGTGGTGGAAGAGATCTGCGCCTCGGGCGGCTATTACGTGGCCGCGGCGGCCGACAAGATCTATGTCGACAAGGCCAGCATCGTGGGTTCGATCGGCGTGCTGATGGACGGTTTTGGCTTTACCGGGCTGATGGACAAGCTGGGGGTGGAGCGCCGGCTGTACACCTCGGGCGCCAACAAGGGCATGCTGGACCCGTTCTCGCCGCAGGTGCCCAAGCAGAAGGCCTTTGCCGAGGCCATGCTCAAGCAGATCCACCAGCAGTTCATCGACGTGGTCAAGGAAGGACGCGGCGACCGGCTCAAGGATGATCCGGAGCTGTTCTCCGGCCTGTTCTGGTCGGGCGAGCGCGCCGTGGAGCTGGGCCTGGCCGACGGGCTGGGCAGTGCCGACTATGTCGCGCGCGATGTGCTCAAGGCCGAGGACATCGTCGACTACACCGTCAAGGAGAACATTGCCGAGCGCGTGGCCAAGCGCTTTGGCGCGGCGGTGGGCTCGGCGGCGATGAAGACCATGCTGTGGAGCAACCGCATGCAGGGCATGCACTGAGCCGGGATGGCGCGGCGGCAATGGCAAAGGGGGCGTTCGCGCCCCCTTTGCCGTTTCTTACATGGCCAGCAGCGAGAAGATCGCCGGGCGCTTGTGCAGGTCGATCCGCTCGGGACGCCAGTCCGACAGCGGCAGCGTGACGATGGTCTCGCCCGGCAGGGTCAGGTCCACGGCCACGGACAGCAGCGTGGTGCCGGCGCAGTGCTGGCGCATGGCTTCCAGCAGCGCCGCATTGCGGTAGGGCGTTTCGATGAACACCTGGGTCTGGCTGGACTTGCGCGAGCGCTGCTCCAGCTCACGCAGTCGCTGCGCGCGCTCGCCGGCATCGACCGGCAGATAGCCGTTGAAGGCAAAGCTCTGGCCGTTCAGGCCCGAGCCCATCACCGCCAGCAGGATCGAGCTGGGCCCGACCAGCGGCCGCACGCGGATGCGGCGCGCATGGGCCAGCCGCACCAGGTCGGCGCCGGGGTCGGCCACCGCCGGGACGCCGGCCTCGGACAGCAGGCCACCGTCGCGGCCGGCTTCGAGCGGGGCCAGCAGAGCGGCCAGGGCGTCGGCACGCGTGTTGACGTTCAGCTCGCGGATCTCGATCTGCTGGATCGGGCGTGCCAGCGGCGTGGTCTCGCCCAGCTTCTTCAGGAAGGCGCGCGCGGTCTTGGCGTTCTCGGCGACGAGGTAATCGAGGTTGGCCGCGATCTGCTGCACGCCGGCCGGGATCACGTCGGCCAGCGGGTCGGCTTCATCGCGCTTGCCGAGGGTGTTGGGGATCAGGTAGAGAGTGCCGCTCATGGTGGGCTCGTGCGGGTCATGCGGAAAGAAGAGGGTAGCCGGCCTGGCGCAGCATGCCGGTCAGCGCGATCAGCGGCAGGCCGACCAGTGCGGTCGGGTCGTCCGACTCGACGCGTTCCAGCAGCGCGATGCCCAGGCCTTCGGACTTGGCGCTGCCGGCCACGTCGTAGGGGCGCTCCAGCCGCAGGTAGGTTTCGATTTCAGCATCGGTCAGGTCGCGCATGGTCACGCGGGTTTGCACGTCGGCCAGCTGCACGGTGCCGGTGCGTGCGTCCAGCAGGCACAGGGCCGAGTGGAAGGTTGCGGTGCGCCCGCGCATGCGGCGCAGCTGCGCCACGGCCTTCTCGTGCGTGCCGGGCTTGCCCATCTGTTCGCCGTCCAGGGTCAGCACCTGGTCCGAGCCGATCACCAGCACGCCCGGACGGCGCGCGGCAATGGCTTCGGCCTTGCGCTGCGACAGGCGCAGCGCGGTGGCTTCGGGCGCTTCGCCGGCAAGCGGGGTTTCGTCGATGTCGGGCGCGGCCACCTCGAACGGGATGCGCAGGCGCTCCAGCAGTTCGCGGCGGTAGGGCGAGCCGGAGCCAAGGATCAGGCTGGGGCGGGGGTCTGGGGACATAAGTAATGGAATCGGAACAGGAAGCGAAACAGTAAAAGGTGCGGCCCGCGCTGCAAGACCTTTGACCTCGGCACGGTTTACGTCGTACAATCGCGCGTTTAGCCGCATCCGCACCCGGGCGCAGTGCCGCCAATGTGCGCGGCCCGTAGTCCGACAGCCGTGGAATGTGGCGAACCAGTCATTGTATAGCGACCGGAGCCACGCACATGACCCAGCCGATTGACCTGCGCGCGCTTGATCTCTTCGCCTTGTGCCGGAAGGGTGAAAGCCTGGCCGGCGACGTGGCGGTGCGGGATTTGCCGCGCATCTTAGCCGAGACCGCCGCGCAAGCGCCAGCCTCGGCACCCGATGAGACGTTTGCCTATTCGGCCACTGGCTTCATGCGTGAAGAGGCGGCCGAGCCGGGCGCCGCGGTGGCGCGGCGGCTGTTTCTCGACGTGACCGTGCAGGGCCGGATATGGCTGGATTGCCAGCGCTGCCTGGCCCCATATGCCGAGCCGATCGATACGGCAACGCGTTTCGAGGTGGTGGAAAGCGAGGAAGCGGCCGACGCCGCGCCGATGGACGACGACGAAGTCGACGTGATCGCCGGCTCGAAGCATTTCTCGTTGCTGGACCTGATTGAAGATGAAGTGCTGCTGGCGTTGCCGGTGGCCCCCAAGCATGACGTCTGCCCGACGGTGCACGAAAGCCTCGTGACCGGTTCGGACGGCGAGGCGCAGCCAGAGGCTGAGCCTGAGGAAGAAAAGCGGCCTTCGCCCTTTGCGGCGCTGGCCGGCCTGAAGACCAAGCATTGATGCCGCCGGCAGGCGGTGCGCAAGGTCTTGCAGGTGAATCTGAAGCATCCGGCCGGGCCCCGGCTACGCCTTGGGCGGGATGCGTGTGTTAATATTGAAAAATTCTCGAAGGAGTCATCATGGCTGTTCAACAGAACAAGAAGTCGCCGTCCAAGCGCGGCATGCACCGTTCGCACGATCACCTGTCGGCAGCGCCGCTGGCAGTTGAGCCGACCACCGGCGAAACCCACCTGCGCCACCACGTCAGCCCGAACGGCTACTACCGTGGCCGCAAGGTCATCAAGACCAAGAACGACTGATAGCTTCGTTCGGCGTGACGTTGCGTCTCGCTCGCGCATGCCTGTAGGTCGGACACTAAAAGGTCAGAGACAAAAAAGCGGCAAGATCGTTGCCGCTTTTTTGTTGGGCGCTCGGATTTCCCGCCGGGCGTGGCGTGCGCCGCCGCGCTATCCGTACCAGGAACAATGACGATCAAAATCGCTATCGACTGCATGGGCGGCGATCACGGAGTCTCCGTGACGGTGCCTGCGGCGATCAGTTTTCTTTCCCGCCACGACGACGCCGAGATGGTGCTGGTCGGCTTGCCCGACGCCATCCGGACGCAGCTGAAGAAGCTGCACGCGCTGGACCATCCGCGCGTGACCATCGTCGAGGCCACCGAGGTCATCACCATGGATGACCCGGTCGAGGTGGCGCTGCGCAAGAAGAGGGATTCCTCGATGCGCGTCGCCGTCACGCAGGTCAAGGAGGGCCTGGCCGGTGCCTGCATCTCCGCCGGCAATACCGGCGCGCTGATGGCGGTGTCGCGCTATGTGCTCAAGACGCTCGAAGGCATCGAGCGGCCGGCCATCGCCACCACCATCCCGAACGAGCAAGGGTGGGGCACCACCGTGCTGGACCTGGGTGCCAATGCCGACTGCGAGCCCGAGCACCTGCTGCAGTTCGCGCGCATGGCCGAAGCCATGGTGGCCGTGGTCGACCACAAGGAACACCCCACGGTGGGCCTGCTGAACATCGGCGAGGAAGTCATCAAGGGCAACGAGGTGGTCAAGCGTGCGGGTGAACTGCTGCGCGCCTCGGAGCTGAACTTCTACGGCAACGTGGAAGGCAACGACATCTTCAAGGGCACTACCGACATCGTGGTCTGCGACGGCTTCGTCGGCAACGTGGCGCTCAAGAGCACCGAGGGCCTGGCCAAGATGATCGGCAGTATGATCAAGGAAGAATTCACCCGCTCGTGGTTCACCAAGCTGCTGGCCGCGGTCGCCATGCCGGTGCTGTCGCGCCTAGCCAGGCGACTCGACCCGGCGCGCTACAACGGCGCCTCGCTGCTTGGGTTGCGCGGGCTGGTGATCAAGAGCCACGGCTCGGCCGATGCCCATTCTTTTGAGTGGGCCATCAAACGCGGGTATGATGCCGCCAAGAATGGCGTGATCGCCCGCATCACCCGGGCTTTTGCCGATAAATCCAGCGCCGCAGGCGCTGCACAGCCCGCCCCGGAGACAGAGGTGCCTGGCGCGCATCCCAGCCCCCACGTCGCCTGAGCGCCACGCGCGCCGGTCGAGGGTGCCTGCGGGCCATACGATCCGACAATACATGACCAAGTACGCAAAAATCATCGGTACCGGGAGCTACCTGCCTCCGCGGCGCGTGACCAACCATGACCTGGCCACGCAGCTTGCCGAAAAGGGCATCGAGACCAGCGACGACTGGATCGTCTCGCGCAGCGGCATTTCGGCACGCCACTGGGCCGAGCCGGATGTGACCAGCAGCGATCTCGCGGTCAAGGCTGCCGAGCAGGCCATCGAAGCCGCCGGCATCGACCGCCAGAGCATCGACCTGATCATCGTCGCCACCTCGACGCCGGACTTCGTGTTCCCCAGCACGGCCTGCATCGTGCAGGAAAAGCTGGGCATCACCAACCACTGCCCGGCGTTCGACCTGCAGGCGGTGTGCTCGGGCTTCGTGTACGCACTGGCCACTGCCGACAAGTTCATCCGCAGCGGCTCGCACCGCAACGTGCTGGTGATCGGCACCGAGGTGTTCTCGCGCATCCTGGACTTCAACGACCGCACCACCTGCGTGCTGTTCGGCGACGGTGCCGGCGCCGTGCTGCTGTCGGCGTCCGAGGAGCCGGGGATCCTGTCCACCGCGATGCACTCGGACGGCAGGCATGTCGATATCCTGTGCGTGCCGGGCAACGTCGCCGGCGGCAACATCACCGGCAACCCGTTCCTGCACATGGACGGCCAGGCTGTGTTCAAGCTGGCCGTGAACGTGCTGGACAAGGTCGCGCGCGAAGCCATGGAGGCTGCCAGCGTGACGCCGGACCAGATCGACTGGCTGATCCCGCACCAGGCCAATATCCGCATCATGCAGGGCACGGCAAAGAAGCTGGGCCTGCCGGCGGAGCGCATGGTCGCCACCGTGCATGAGCACGGCAACACCTCGGCCGCGTCGATCCCGCTGGCGCTGGACGTCGCGGTGCGCGACGGCCGCATCCGCGCGGGCCAGACCGTGCTGATGGAAGGCGTGGGCGGCGGCTTCACCTGGGGCGCGGTGCTGCTGCGCATGTGATTCGCGGCCGGCGCCATGGCATGCCGCGCATGCAGGACATGCCGCGGCGCCGGCCACCCGTTTCTTGTTAGGGTTCCAATCCGATGAAATTCGCTTTCGTATTTCCCGGCCAGGGTTCGCAGTCGGTCGGCATGCTCAATGCCTTCGCCGATAACGCCGTGGTGCGCGCCACCGTGGAAGAGGCCTCGGCCGCGCTCGGCCAGGATCTCGGCCGCCTGATCGCCGAAGGCCCCGCCGAAGAGCTGAACCTGACCACCAACACGCAGCCGGTGATGCTGACCGCCGCAGTGGCGGTCTACCGTGCCTGGCTGGATGCCGGTGGTCCGGCACCGGCGCTGGTTGCCGGCCACAGCCTGGGCGAGTACTCGGCGCTGGTGGCCGCGGGCGTGATCCCGTTTGCCGACGCGGTACCGCTGGTGCGCTTCCGCGCGCAAGCCATGCAAGAAGCCGTGCCGGTGGGCGAGGGCGCCATGGCCGCGATCCTGGGCCTGTCCGATGACGACGTGCGCGCCGCTTGTGCCGAGGCATCGGCCGCCGGCGTGGTCGAGGCCGTGAACTTCAACGCGCCGTCGCAGGTGGTGATTGCCGGCCACAAGGCCGCGGTCGAGAAGGCCTGCGAAATCGCCAAGGGCAAGGGCGCCAAGCGCGCGCTGCCGCTGCCGGTGTCGGCGCCGTTCCACTCGTCGCTGCTCAAGCCCGCCTCGGACCGCCTGCGCGAGCGCATGGCCGGCCTGGCTTTCTCGGCGCCGTCGATCCCGCTGGTGAACAACGTCGACGTCGCCATCGTCAATGATCCGGACGCGATCAAGGACGCCCTGGTGCGCCAGGCCGCCGCGCCGGTGCGCTGGGTCGAGTGCGTGCAGAAGATGGCCGCCGAAGGCGTCACGCACGTGATCGAATGCGGCCCCGGCAAGGTGCTGGCCGGCATGACCAAGCGCATCGACGGCAACCTGACCGGCGGTGCGATCTTCGATCCGGCCTCGCTGCAAGACACGCTGGCACTGCTGAAGTAAGCAAGAGGACATCCGCATGACCAAACTTCTCGACAACCAGGTTGCGCTGGTCACCGGCGCCTCGCGCGGCATCGGCCGCGCCATCGCGCTGGAACTGGCCCGCCAGGGCGCCACCGTGATCGGCACCGCCACCAGCGAAGCCGGCGCGGCCGGCATCACCGATTACCTCGGCGCCGACGGCCTGAAGGGCAAGGGCGCCGTGCTCAACGTCAATGACGCGGCCGCTTGCGACGCGCTCATCGACGAGATCGTCAAGACCCACGGCGGCATCGGCGTGCTGGTCAACAATGCCGGCATCACGCAGGACCAGCTGGCGATGCGCATGAAGGACGAGGACTGGCTGGCCGTGATCCAGACCAACCTGACTTCGGTGTTCCGTCTGTCGCGCGCGGTGCTGCGCCCGATGATGAAGGCCCGCCAGGGCCGCATCATCAATATCACTTCGGTGGTGGGCTCGGTCGGCAACCCCGGCCAGATGAACTACTCTGCTGCCAAGGCGGGCGTGGCGGGCATGACCCGCTCGCTGGCCGCGGAAATCGGCAGCCGCAACGTGACCGTGAACTGTGTCGCGCCGGGCTTTATCGACACCGACATGACCAAGGCGCTGTCCGAAGAGCAGCATGCTTCGCTCAAGACGCAGATTCCGCTGGGTCGCCTTGGCCAGCCGGAGGATATCGCCAACGCGGTGGCCTTCCTGGCTGGCCCGCAAGCCGCTTACATTACCGGCACTACGCTGCATGTGAACGGCGGGATGTACATGAATTAATGGGTTTTTGGCTGGCTGGTTTCGGGCAAGAAGCCCGAAGAAGCCGCCTGAAGTAGTAGTTTTCCGAACCAAACGGGCGCGATTCTTGCAAAGCTTGGCAGGCGGCATTTCTGTCGCCTCAAACCTGCTAAAATGCGCCCACTTTTTGTCGAACTTCCCTGGAGGGTTACATGGACAATATCGAACAACGCGTCAAGAAAATCGTGGCAGAACAGCTTGGCGTGGCCGAGGCAGACATCAAGAACGAATCGTCGTTCGTGAACGACCTCGGTGCGGACTCGCTGGACACGGTTGAACTCGTGATGGCGTTGGAAGATGAATTCGGCATGGAAATTCCTGATGAGGAAGCCGAAAAGATCACGACCGTGCAACAGGCTATCGACTACGCCACCGCGCACGTCAAGGCCTAAGCCCGTCGTCTCTGCATTCCGAGCCACAGAAGGCAGGTGGGCGGGCCGTTGCGGCCGCGCCTTGCTGTTTTCTGTGGCTTTCGTCTGTTTGAAGAAGCAGAATGGAATGTGCTTCGCCGCGCGGCCCGCAAGGCCGGCGGCGGGCTGATCTCCGTTCCGTTCCCGTTTCACGCACCCGTAGGAAAACATAGTGAGCCGTCGTCGCGTCGTCGTCACTGGGCTTGGCCTTGTGTCTCCGGTCGGAAACACGGTTGCCGAAGGCTGGGCCAACCTGGTTGCCGGCAAGTCCGGCATCGCCACCATCACCAAATTCGATCACTCCGCGCTTTCCGTGCACTTTGCCGGTGAAGTGAAGGGTTTCAATGCCGAGGACTACATCCCGGCCAAGGAAGCCCGCGCGATGGATACCTTCATCCATTTCGGCATTGCAGCCGGCACGCAGGCGCTGAAGGACAGCGGCCTGGAAGTGACCGAGGCCAATGCCGAGCGCATCGGCGTGCTGGTCGGCTCGGGCATCGGCGGCCTGCCGTTGATCGAAGAGACCCACGCCGTGCTGACCGAGCGCGGTCCGCGCCGGATTTCGCCGTTCTTCGTGCCGGGCTCGATCATCAACATGATCGCGGGCCACCTGTCGATCATCCACGGTATCAAGGGCCCGAACCTGGCTGCCGTGACGGCTTGCACGACCGGCCTGCACAGCATTGGCCTGGCCGCCCGCCTGATCCAGGCCGGCGATGCCGACGCCATGCTGGCGGGCGGTGCCGAGTCGACCGTGTCGCCGCTGGGCATCGGCGGTTTCGCCGCTGCGCGTGCGCTGTCGACGCGCAATGACGATCCGGCCGCCGCTTCGCGTCCGTGGGACAAGGATCGCGACGGCTTCGTGCTGGGTGAAGGCGCCGGGGTGATGATGCTGGAGGAGTACGAGTCGGCCAAGGCGCGCGGCGCGCGCATCTACGCCGAGCTGATCGGCTTTGGCATGAGCGGCGACGCCTACCACATGACCGCGCCGAACATGGACGGCCCGCGCCGTTGCATGGTCAACGCGCTCAAGGACGCTGGCATCAATACGGACCAGGTGCACTACCTGAACGCCCACGGCACGTCCACGCCGCTGGGCGACAAGAACGAATCCGATGCGATCAAGGCCGCATTCGGCGAGCAGGCCTACAAGATGGTGGTGAACTCGACCAAGTCGATGACCGGCCATCTGCTGGGCGGCGCCGGCGGCCTGGAATCGGTTTTCACCGTGCTGGCGCTGCACAACCAGGTGTCGCCGCCGACGATCAACCTCGACAACCAGGATCCCGAGTGCGACCTGGACTACGTGGCCAACACGGCGCGCGAGATGAAGATCGAGGTCGCGGTGAAGAACAACTTCGGTTTCGGCGGCACCAACGGCACGCTTGTTTTCCGCCGCGCCTGATCCGTGGTTGAGGCGGGCCCTTCGCGGGCTGCGCCAGGGCAGGGTCCACCCGTTGCGGTGGGCCCTGTTCGTGTTTTGTGCCGGCGAAATGCTGGCGCTCGCGCTGCTGGCGCGGACGCTGGCCGCTGTAATAGCCGGCAGTCAGGCTGGTTTCCATTGGGGGCATGCCGCCATGGCGCTGGCACTCGTGCTTGCCGCAGCGGCAACGGTGCGTGCCTGGCCGGCGTGGTGGTGTAGCCTGCGCTGGCGCTGCACGGCAGTGCTGCACGCGCCCGACGGCAACGGGCCATTGCGGATCCGCCTGCAAGGGCCGGGCCGTGCCCGACACGAGACTGTGGTCAGGCAATGCTGGCAGGCCGGCGGCGTCGCTGTCGTGCGCCTGGCCCCCGGAGCGCCCGGGATGCCGGGCGCCATCTTTCTCCCCTGGCAGGCGGGTTCGCCCGCGATGGCGCGGTGGTTGCAACGCGCCACCAGAGTTGCACTGCGGGTGCAGCCTGAGATGCCGGCAGGGGAACGATTTTGTTAGCTTACGGTCACAGGATGCGCGTTGCTTCACCGGGCGGGCTTAGAATCGTAGGTAAAATACAACGTTTGTCGTGACGACCAAACCAAGAGATACACTGCAGGTGAGCCATACGTGAGCGAACGCGAAGCCGATCAGCTCCTAGTTGAACGCGTCCAGCAGGGCGACAAGCGGGCCTTTGAACTTCTGGTGACCAAATACCATCGGAAGATCATTCGCCTGATTTCGCGCCTGGTCAGGGACCCCGCTGAGGTGGAGGATGTGGCGCAGGATGCCTTTATCAAGGCATACCGCGCCTTGCCCCAGTTCCGCGGGGAGTCGGCCTTCTATACGTGGCTGTACCGGATCGCCGTCAACACGGCCAAGAACTACCTGGCCACCCAGGGCCGCCGCCCGGAAGCGTCCAGCGATATCGATGCAGAAGAGGCTGAAACTTTTGCGGACGGTGAGCAACTAAGGGATATCAATACGCCGGAATCGATGCTTCACACGCGCCAGGTCGCCGAGACGGTGAACCGCGCCATGGAGGCCCTTCCGGAAGAATTGCGGACCGCCATCACGCTGCGCGAGATCGAGGGCCTCAGCTATGAGGAGATCGCCGAAGCGATGGGATGTCCGATCGGCACGGTGCGTTCGCGGATCTTTCGGGCGCGCGAGGCGATTGCCGAGAAATTGCGTCCGCTGCTGGGAACGGCAGAGGGCAAGCGGTGGTAGTAGTCGGGTAGTCGAAAAGAATGTCGTGCGGCCAGCGTTGCAGCGTATTCCTGCATCGATAAGCGACAGAAGTGACGGGATTATCGGTGTTCAATGGAATGTCTTGGGGTGGGAAATGGGTCAGGCTCATAAGCAGTCGGTTCATGTAGTGGAAGCAGCGGAGCAGATCTCCGTATTGATGGATGGCGAACTGGCGCCGCACGAAGTCGATGCCGTGCTGGGCCTCGCGAAAAGCGATGCCGGCATGTCCGACTGGACCACTTACCAGTTGATCGGCGACACGCTGCGCTCGGAAGACCTGACGCACGCGGGTTCCACCTCTGCTTTCCTCTCTCGTTTCTCCGCGCGCCTAGAAGCCGAGCCGCATGTACTGGTACCGGCATTGGCGCAGGCCAGTGCCCGCCACCGCCTGCTGGTCAGGCCGTCGTGGGTGCGCCGCGTGATGCCGGGCACCGCGATCGCTGCCGCCGTGGCAGCGGTCAGCTGGGTGGTCGTGCCGCAGATGCGGGGCCCCGCCACGCTGGCCACGCCCGATGCCGTGGTGGCACGCGCCGACCAGCCGGCCAGCCCGGCCTCTGGCATCGTCACCGTGGCGGCGGAAAATCCCCAGATGATCCGCGACCCGCGCCTGGACGAATACCTGCGTGCCCATCGCACGTCGGTGGCAACGGATGCGTTCGTGTCCACCATGCGCACGGTTGCCAACGGTGCAAACTTCACTCAGGAAAATACGCAGGAATAATGCCGGACATGCATAAAGGAGGGTCGCCCGCCTATGTAGCGGGCGCGCAGAAAATCAGGGCCCTGCGTAGGTCCTTTTTTCTGGCCTTGTGTCTGAGCGCTGCCGCGGCCACCGCACAGCCTTCGGACAGTACGCTGAACCGACGCGACGCCACCGCCTGGCTCAACAAGATCCACAAAGCCGCACAGCGCGAGAACTATGTCGGCACGCTGATCTACCAGCGCGGCAGCGTCATGCACGCCTCGCGTATCCAGCACTACAGCGATCTCGTCCACAACGAGTACGAACGCCTGGAAACGCTCGACGGCAAGCCGCGCGAGGTGCTGCGTCAGAATGACGTAGTGCACAGCCTGATCCCCGAAGCCAAGCTGGTGGTGGTGGAGAAGCAGGAAGCCAAGGATCGCTTCCCGGCGCTGCTCGCCACCAACAAGAACGACGTGCTGGACCTGTACGACATGCGCAAGATGCCCGCCGAGCGGGTGGCAGGCATGGAATGCGAGGTCTTTGCGCTGGAGCCGCACGATGCCGCGCGCTATGCGGTGCGCCTGTGGGCGGAGAAGAACTCCGGCCTGCTGATGCGCGCGCAGACCATCGGCGACGGCGGCAAGGTGCTGGAGCAGGTCGCGTTCTCGCAGGTGCAGATCGGGGTGCCGTCCGAAAAGCAGCGTATCCTCGGTGCGATCAAGAATTCCAGCAGCTGGAATCGCTATGAGGTGACCTACCAGCCGACCAATATCGCCGACGAGGGCTGGTCGATTGCGGTGCCGCTCAAGGGCTTCCAGAAGATCCGCGAAGTGCGCCGTCCGCTCGGCGAGTTGCGCGCGCCCGCGCCGGGCAACGCGCGCGGCCAGGTCTTCGAAGTGCTGCAGGTCGTTTACAGCGACGGGCTGACCGGCCTGTCGGTCTTCATTGAACCGGTTTCCGAGCAACGCGTGCGCCGCGAGGGCGTGGCCGCGCTCGGCGCGACCCAGGTCGTGGTGCGCCGGATTGCCGATTTCTGGATTACCGTGGTGGGCGAGGTGCCGGCGAGCACCGTGCGGCAGTTTGCGACGGCCGTGGAGTACCGCCCGCCCAAGGCGGTACACTGAGCTTGACGCAGGTGCAGCCGACGCCGCCGGACTCTGTCCCGGCGCCGGCTCCATGAAACCTGCGCAGGGGTCCCCGCCACGGGATCACATCCAGACGGTTTTTCTTCTATTCGCTGAATCCCGGGAGTTGTCGATGATGTTCAGATCTCCAGCCCTGGCGCGGGCCGTGGTCATGGCTGCCATGATGCTGCTCGGCCCGACTGTTGCCGAAGTCAGCCATGCCCAGGCTGCCGCCTCCAACTACAACCTGCCCGATTTCACCGACCTGGTGGAAAAGGCCAGTCCGGCCGTGGTCAATATCCGCACCACGGAACTCGTGCGCCAGCGCGGTGCGCCCGGCGGCGATGACGAGATGGCGGAATTCTTCCGGCGCTTCTTCGGCGTGCCGATGCCCGGTGCCCCGGCGCCCGGCGCCCCCCGCCGCGGCCAGCCGCCGCAGCAGGAAGAGCAGAGCCGCGGCGTGGGTTCGGGCTTCATCATCAGCCAGGACGGCTACGTGATGACCAACGCGCACGTGGTGGCCGACGCCGAAACCATCTATGTGACGCTGCCCGACAAGCGCGAATTCAAGGCCAAGCTGATCGGCTCGGACAAGCGCACCGACGTGGCGCTGCTCAAGGTCGAGGCCAGCGGCCTGCCGCGCCTGCCGCTGGGCGATTCCAACAAGGTCCGCGCCGGCGAATGGGTGCTGGCGATCGGCTCGCCGTTCGGGCTGGACAACAGCGTGACCGCCGGCATCGTCTCGGCCAAGGGCCGCGACACGGGCGACTACCTGCCGTTCATCCAGACCGACGTGGCGGTTAATCCCGGTAATTCCGGCGGCCCGCTGATCAACCTGCGCGGCGAGGTGATCGGCATCAACTCGCAGATCTACAGCCGCAGCGGCGGCTACATGGGTATCTCGTTCGCGATCCCGATCGACGAGGCGATGCGCGTGTCCGAGCAGCTCAAAAGCTCCGGGCGCGTGACGCGCGGGCGCATCGCCGTGGCGATCGGCGACGTCACCAAGGAGGTGGCCGATTCGCTGGGCCTGGGCCGTGCGCGCGGCGCGCTGGTCGGCAGCGTCGAGCCGGGCGGTCCTGCCGAGAAGGCGGGCATCGAAGCCGGCGACATCATCCTCAAGTTCAACGGCCGCGATATCGAGCGGGCCTCGGACCTGCCGCGCATGGTGGGCGAGACCAAGCCGGGCACGCGCGTGCCGCTGCAGCTGTGGCGCAAGGGCGCGGTCCGCGAGGTCACGATCACCGTCACCGAGCTGGAGCCGGACGGCAAGGCACGCGCTCGCAGCGGCGCAACGCCCAAGGACGACAGCGCGGCACAGGCCGGCAAGCCCAACGCGCTTGGCCTGGTGGTCAACGACCTGCCCGAGGCGCGCCTGAAGGAGCTCAAGCTCAAGTCGGGCGTCGAGGTGGAAGTGGCCGACGGCCCGGCGCTGCGTGCCGGCATCCGTCCGGGCGACATCATCCTGCGCCTGGGCGATACGGACGTGACCAACGCCCGCCAGTTCAACGAGCTGGTGCGCAGCCTGGACAAGAACCGGATTGCCGCGGTGTTCGTGCGGCGCGGCGATGCCACCCAGGTGCTGACGCTGCGTCCGGGCGCCACGTCCAGCCGCTAAAGCAATGACCGGTATGCCTGCGCTGACGTTGTACGGCCGGGCATACTGTCACCTTTGCGAAGACATGAAGGTCGCGCTGGAGCCGCTCCGGCGCGATTTTTCTTTCACCCTGCACGAGGTGGATGTCGATGCCGATGCGGGGCTGAAAGACCGTTTTGGCGAACTGGTGCCGGTGCTGATGCCGGGCACCCCAGCAGACTTGCAGGGCGGCGCCGTGGAGCTTTGCCACTATTTCCTCGACGAAGCTGCCGTAAGGGTGTGGCTTGCCGCACATGGCGGCGCGCACACAACCCGCTGATCCCCGTCGGTAACCGCCGCCAACCGCGCCACGCCGCCATTTGACGACCCGGAAGTCATTGAAAATCCGGTAAAATTGCGGATTGGCGCAAAAATTGCACCCCCCGAACCTGCGGTACGCCCGCGCCCGCCTTGCGGCGCGCGGCGCCGGGCCGCTCAACCGCTTGTTGCCGCGCGGGCTCTCACGCCGGCGCCCCCCTGAACACTAGATGGACCATATCCGTAATTTCTCGATCATTGCCCATATCGACCATGGGAAGTCCACCCTGGCCGACCGGATCATTCAGCTTTGTGGAGGGCTGTCGGATCGGGAGATGGAAGCGCAGGTCCTCGATTCGATGGATATCGAAAAGGAGCGCGGCATCACCATCAAGGCGCAGACCGCTGCGCTCAGCTACAAGGCGCGCGACGGCAAGGTCTACAACCTGAACCTGATCGACACCCCGGGACACGTCGACTTCAGCTATGAAGTGAGCCGCTCGCTGTCCGCCTGCGAAGGCGCGCTGCTGGTGGTCGACGCCTCGCAGGGCGTTGAGGCGCAGACCGTGGCCAACTGCTACACCGCGATCGAGCTGGGCGTGGAAGTGGTGCCGGTGCTGAACAAGATCGACCTGCCGCAGGCCGATCCCGATAACGCGATCCAGGAGATCGAGGACGTGATCGGCATCGACGCGCAGGACGCCACGCCGTGCTCGGCCAAGACCGGGCAGGGCGTGCAGGACGTGATCGAGGCGCTGATCGCCAAGGTGCCGCCGCCCGAGGGCGACGCCGACGCGCCGCTGCAGGCGCTGATCATCGATTCGTGGTTCGACAACTACGTTGGCGTGGTGATGCTGGTGCGCGTGGTCAACGGCACCCTGCGTCCCAAGGACAAGGTGCTGCTGATGGCCAACGGCTCACAGCACCTGGTCGAGCAGGTGGGCGTGTTTACGCCGAAGTCGATCCCCCGCGATGCGCTGACGGCGGGCCAGGTGGGCTTTGTCATCGCCGGCATCAAGGAACTGAAGGCGGCCAAGGTGGGCGATACCATCACCACCATGCAGCGCAAGGCCGAAGCGCCGCTGCCGGGCTTCAAGGAAGTCAAGCCGCAGGTGTTCGCCGGCCTGTACCCGGTTGAGGCAAACCAGTACGAGGCGCTGCGCGAGTCATTGGAAAAGCTGCGGCTCAACGATGCCTCGCTGATGTTCGAGCCGGAAGTGTCGCAGGCGCTGGGCTTCGGCTTCCGCTGCGGCTTCCTCGGCCTGCTGCACATGGAGATCGTGCAGGAGCGCCTGGAGCGCGAGTTCGACATGGACCTGATCACCACCGCGCCGACGGTGGTGTACCAGGTCGAGATGCGCGACGGCACCGTGATCACCGTGGAAAATCCGGCGAAGATGCCGGACCCGAGCAAGATCGAGGCGATCCTGGAACCGATCGTCACCGTGAACCTGTATATGCCGCAGGAATATGTCGGCTCGGTGATTACGCTGTGCACGCAGAAGCGTGGCTCGCAAATCAACATGAGCTACCACGGCAAGCAGGTGCAGCTGACCTACGAAATCCCGATGGCGGAAATCGTGATGGACTTCTTCGACCGCCTGAAGTCGGTGTCGCGCGGCTATGCGTCGATGGACTATGAGTTCAAGGAATATCGCCCGTCGGACGTGGTCAAGGTCGACATCCTGATCAACAGCGACAAGGTCGATGCGCTGTCGGTGATCGTGCACCGATCGAACTCGCAATACCGCGGCCGCGAGGTCGCGGCCAAGATGCGCGAGATCATTCCGCGCCAGATGTACGACGTGGCGATCCAGGCCGCCATCGGCGCGAATATCATTGCGCGCGAAAACGTCAAGGCGCTGCGCAAGAACGTGCTGGCCAAGTGCTACGGCGGCGACATCACGCGCAAGAAGAAGCTGCTGGAAAAGCAGAAGGCGGGCAAGAAGCGGATGAAGCAGGTCGGTACGGTCGAGATCCCGCAGGAGGCTTTCCTGGCCATCCTGCAGGTGGATGACAAGTAAGAAGGCGCCGCGAGCAGGGCAGTGCCACGCGCGGCGGCTTGCCGCCGTGGTGAAAGAACAGGCTGTACCAGGATTTCAAGAAACCAGAAGCCGTCATGAATTTTGCACTGATCCTTTTTGTGCTGGTGGTGATTACGGGCGTCGCGTGGGTTGCGGACAAGCTCGTGTTCGAGCGGCAGCGCCGCTCTTCGGCGCGGCTGGCGCTGGCCGAGTTCGATTCGCGCCAGGCCGACCTGCAGGGCCGCTTCGGCGCGGCGGAAGCTGACGCCACGCGCAAGCGCCTGGCCGAGGAAAAGCTGCGCCAGCCGTGGTGGCTGGAATATTCGGCCAGTTTCTTCCCGGTGATCCTGGCGGTGTTCGTGCTGCGCTCGTTCGTGGTCGAGCCGTTCAAGATCCCGTCCGGCTCGATGATCCCGACGCTGCTGATCGGCGACTTCATCCTGGTCAACAAGTACGAGTACGGCATCCGCCTGCCGGTGGTGAACAAGAAGGTCATGGACATGGGCGAGCCGCAGCGCGGCGACGTCATGGTGTTCCGCTACCCGAAGGACCCGTCGCTCGACTACATCAAGCGCGTGATCGGCGTGCCGGGCGACGTGGTGCAGTATGCCAACAAGCGCCTGACCATCAACGGCAAGCCGGCCGAGTACGCCGCGCTGCCGGATTTCCTGGACGAGGAGCGCCTGGCATATTCCAGGCATTTCCGCGAAAAGCTGCCAGGCAGCGTCGATCATGGCATCCTGAACGACGCCGACCGCCCGGCGTTTATCGCGGGGGCGGACCCGGATTTCCCGTACCGGGAAAACTGCACTTACAATCAGCAGGGCGTGACCTGCAAGGTACCTGCAGGTCACTATTTCGTCATGGGTGACAACCGGGACAACAGCCTGGATTCCCGTTTCTGGGGGTTCGTGCCGGATGAGAATATCGTCGGCAAGGCCTTTGTAATCTGGATGAACCTGGGCAATTTCGGACGCGTGGGAACGTTCAAATAAGAATCCCCGCGGCGCAAGAACACTCAACGCTAAACGAGGACGAGCGCATCATGGGTCAACTTGGGAAGGTGGGGGGCAGGAATCCGGTACGACGCCGGGCAGGCATAGGCGGGTTTTCCGTCTGGACGCTGCTGGTGATCGTGGTGTTCGTGATCGGGGTGGCCTTGCCGGCCCTGCGCGCGATCCCGAGCCTGGTGGAGTATTTTTCGGTCAAGCGCGCCGCCAGCTATGCCAAGCAGCGCGCCGCCAACAAGCGCGAAGTGGTCGATTTTTTTGAAAAGCAGGCAGCCATCGACCGGATTACCGCAATCAAGGCCGAGGACCTCCTGATCCGGGAAGACGAGAACGGCACCATCCAGTCGGTCGATTTCTCGTACCGGACCGAGGTACCCGTCTACGGACCCCTGAGCCTACTGATTACCTATTCAGGAACGCAGCACTGATATGAACCTCGACGCCTTGCAGCAACGACTCGGCTACCGATTCAGCAAGCCCGAATTGCTGCAACAGGCGCTGACGCACCGCAGCCACAGCGCCCAGCACAACGAACGCCTTGAATTCCTGGGCGATTCGGTGCTCAACTGCGCCGTGGCCGACATGCTCTATGGCATGTTCGGCAAGCTCGACGAGGGCGACCTGTCGCGCGTGCGGGCCAACCTGGTCAAGCAGCAGGCCCTGTACGAGATCGCCCAGATGCTGCAGCTGTCCGACACGCTGCGCCTGGGCGAGGGCGAACTCAAGAGCGGCGGCTTCCGCCGTCCGTCCATCCTCGCCGATGCGCTCGAAGCCATCGTCGGCGCGGTGTTTCTCGACGCCGGCTTCGACGCCGCGCGCGCGCTGATCCGCAAGCTCTATATCCCGATCCTGGAGCAGGTCGATCCGCGCACGCTGGGCAAGGACGCCAAGACCCTGCTGCAGGAATACCTGCAGGGCCACAAGATCGCCCTGCCGCAATATAACGTAATCGCCACACACGGGGCCGCGCACAGCCAGCAGTTTGAAGTCGAGTGCACGGTGCCTAAACTGGAAGTCCGGGTGTTCGGCACCGGCGCCTCGCGGCGCGCCGCCGAGCAGGCCGCCGCCAAGCTGGCACTGGATGAAGTCCAGAAGCTGGTGCCGCAGCTGCTCAAGCGCAGCCGCGCCGAGCGCACCGGCAAGACCCGCAAGCAACCCGTGCCGCAAGACCCACAGCTGTCTCTCAGGTTGAAGGAATGACCGAATCTACCCATCCGCAGCAAGACGCGGCGGATACCCCGGCCGCGGCGTTCCGCTGCGGCACCGTGGCCATCGTCGGCCGCCCCAACGTGGGCAAGTCCACGCTGATGAACGCGCTGGTCGGCCAGAAGATCAGCATCACCTCGCGCAAGGCGCAGACCACGCGCCACCGCATCGTCGGCATCCAGACCACGGATGACGCGCAGTATGTGTTCGTCGACACGCCGGGCTTCCAGACCCGCCACGCCAGCGCGCTGAACCGTTCGCTGAACCGCGCGGTCACGTCCACGCTGTCGTCGGTGGACCTGGTCCTGTTCGTGGTCGAGGCCGGCTACTACGGCGCCGACGACGAGAAGGTGCTGTCGCTGCTGCCGAAGAACACGCCGGTGCTGCTGGTCGCCAACAAGCTGGACCGCGTCAACGGCGAGAACCGCCTGGAAGTGATGATGCCCTTCCTGGAAAAGATGGGGCAGCAGTTCCCGTTCCGCGAAGTGGTGCCGATGACGGCCAAGACCCACGACCATATCGCGCGCCTGTTCGAGATCATCCGGCCCTACCTGCCGGAAGGCGAGCCGATGTACGACGCCGACGCCATGACCGACCGCAGCGAGCGCTTCCTGGCCTCGGAGATCATCCGCGAGAAGGTGTTCCGCTGGACCGGCGACGAGCTGCCGTACACCAGCACCGTGATCATCGACAAGTTTGAGACCGAAGGCCGCCTGCGCCGCGTCTTTGCCACCATCCTGGTCGAGCGCGACGCGCACAAGGCCATGATCATCGGCAACAAGGGCGCCAAGCTCAAGCAGATCTCCACCGAGGCGCGCCTGGACATGGAAAAGCTGTTCGACGGCAAGGTCTACCTGGAAATGTGGATCAAGGTGAAGAGCGGCTGGGCCGACAACGAAGCAGGGCTGCGCGCGTACGGCTACGAGTGAGCACAACAGCGAGCGACCAGTGAGCAAGACGGCTGACATCGCGCGCGCGCCGGCGCCGGCGCCACGGTCCCGCCGCGCCGACCCCGTGGTCGACGAGGCCGCCGAACTGCTCGACAGCAAGGCGCTGCCCGGCATGGCCGACGCTGCCGCGCGCGCGATGATGGATCGCGCCATGCGCATCGTGCCGGCCCGGCCCGAGTCGCGCGTGGCCGAGCAGCCCGGCTTTGTGCTGCATGCCTGGCCGTATCGCGAGACCAGCCTGATCCTGGACCTGTTCACGCGCGACTACGGCCGCATCTCGATGGTGGCCAAGGGCGCCAAGCGCCCGCACTCCGCGCTGCGCGCGGTATTGCAGCATTTCCACCCGGTCTCGGTGTCATGGAGCGGCCGCGGCGAGGTCAAGACCCTGACCAAGGCCGAGTGGGTCGGCGGCATGCCGCCGCTGGCCGGCGACGCGCTGCTGTCGGCGTTCTACCTGAACGAGCTGCTGATGCGCTTCTGCCCGCGCGAGGATGCGCATCCGGCCTTGTTCCGCCATTACCTGACGACGCTGACGCGGCTGGCGCACGGCGAGCAAGCCGGGCTGGTGCTGCGCAGCTTTGAACGCGTGCTGCTGCAGGAAACCGGCTTCGCGGTTGCGTTTGACCAGTGCCTGAGCACCGGCGAGCGGGTCCAGCCGGGCCTGGACTATGTCTACCAGCCAGAGCGCGGCGTGCGCCGCGCGCAGCCGAGCGACCCGTCGTCGTGGCCGGTGGTGACCGGCCAGACCCTGCTGGACATGGCGCAGGACGATTACAGCCGCGCGCAGACCGCCGCGCAAAGCCGCGCGCTGATGCGGTTCCTGCTGCATTATTATCTGCAAGGCGCGCCGCTGAAGACGCGCCAGATTCTGATCGACCTGCAGTATCTCTGACCGACTCAAGAACCATCCGACTCACTCCTGCACCTGCTCGCATGATCTTCCACGCAAATCCGGGCGTCATCGACCTTGGCGTCAATATCGACCACGTCGCCACGCTGCGCAACGCGCGCGGCACCGTGTACCCCGATCCCATCCGTGCCGCGCTGCTGGCGGAACAGGCCGGCGCCGACCTGATCACGCTGCACCTGCGCGAAGACCGCCGCCATATCCGCGATGCCGACGTGCGCGCGCTGCGTCCGCAACTGGCCACGCGCATGAACCTGGAATGCGCGCTCACGCAGGAGATGCTCGACATCGCCTGCGAGATCCGTCCGCAGGACGTATGCCTGGTGCCGGAGCGCCGCGAGGAAGTGACCACCGAGGGCGGGCTGGATGTGGCCGGGCGTTTCGAGCAGGTCAAGGCGGCGTGCGCGCAGCTGGCCGGTGCCGGCATCCGCGTGTCGCTGTTCATTGATGCCGATGCCGACCAGATCGCCGCGGCGGCCGCGTGCGGCGCGCCGGTGATCGAGCTGCATACCGGCCGCTATGCCGATGCGCATACGCCCGATGAGCAGGCGCTCGAGTTCCGCCGCATCGCCGATGGCGTCGATGCCGGCCAGAAGCACGGCCTGGTGGTCAACGCCGGCCATGGCCTGCACTACACCAATGTGCAGCCGATCGCCGCGCTGCCCGGCATCAAGGAGCTGAACATCGGCCACGCGATCGTGGCGCATGCGGTGTTCGCGGGCTGGGAGAACGCGGTGCGCGAGATGAAGGCCATCATGGTCGCCGCGCGCCTGGGCACGCGCTATCCTGCCGCGGGCGCCCCGGCGTGATCTACGGCGTCGGCACCGACATCATCCAGATCGCCCGCGTGCAGGGCGTGATGGAACGCACCAACGGCCGTTTCGCCGAGAAGGTGCTGGGCCCCGATGAGCTGGCCAAGTACCACGCGCGCAAGGCGCGCTCCGAGAAGCGCGGGCTGGCCTTCCTGTCCACGCGCTTCGCTGCCAAGGAGGCGTTCTCCAAGGCCATCGGCCTGGGCATGCGCTGGCCGATGACGTGGCGCGCCATGGAGCTGATGAACCTGCCGTCCGGCGAGCCCACGCCGGTATGCCATGGCGAGCTGGCCGCATGGCTGGCGGAACGCGGGCTCACCGTGCGGGTCAGTGTCAGTGACGAGCACGACTTTGCCGTCGCCTTCGCCATTGCCGAGCGTGCGGGCGGGGCGGCTTCCCAACCTACAGCCTTGTGAATCCAACAACTTCCATGTCCAAGAAGAACTCCGGCAAGCGGCCGGGCCCGGTGGTCCTCGACGTCGTCGGCAAGCAGCTCGACGCGGAAGATGCGCGCCGCATCGCGCATCCGCTGACCGGCGGCGTGATCCTGTTCGCGCGCAATTTCGAGTCGCGCGCGCAACTGCAGGCGCTGACGCGCGCCATCCGCGCGGTGCGCGACGACGTGCTGATCTGCATCGACCATGAAGGCGGGCGCGTGCAGCGCTGCAAGACCGACGGCTTCACCCACCTGCCGGCGATGCACCGCCTGGGCGAGCTGTGGGAGCGCGACGTGCTGGCCGCGACCAAGGCCGCCGTGGCCTGCGGCTATGTGCTGGCCGCCGAACTGCGCGCCTGCGACATCGACCTGAGCTTCACCCCGGTGCTGGACCTGGACTACGGCCGCAGCGCCGTGATCGGCGACCGTGCTTTCCACGCCGATCCGCGCGTGGTGTCGATGCTGGCCGGCCACCTGAACCACGGCCTGCTGCTGGCCGGCATGAGCAACTGCGGCAAGCACTTCCCTGGCCACGGCTACGTCGAGGCCGATTCGCACGTGGCGATCCCGGTCGACGAGCGCTCGCTGGACGAGATCCTGGAGCAGGATGCGCGCCCGTACGAGTGGCTGGGCCTGTCGCTGTCGTCGGTGATGCCGGCGCACGTGATCTACCCCAAGGTCGACCCGAACCCGGCCGGCTTCTCGCGCTACTGGCTGCAGGACGTGCTGCGCGCCCAGCTGGGCTTCGAGGGCGTGATCTTCAGCGACGACCTCAGCATGGAAGGCGCCAGCGTCGCCGGCAATGTCACCGAGGCCGCGCGCGCCGCGCTGACCGCGGGCTGTGACATGGTGCTGATCTGCAACCACCCGGAGCGCGCCGACCAGTTGCTGACCGAGCTGGACGTGGGCATCGACAAGACCTCGCAGCGCCGCATCCGCAAGCTGTTCGCGCGCAGGAAGCCGCTGGACTGGAACAAGCTGCACCAGGAAGGCGAGTACCGCGCCGCGCTGCGCACGCTGAAAGAGCACGACCTGATCGCCTGAACGGGGCCGCGTGCACAAACAAAAATGGCAGCCGCGGCTGTAATGCCGTTCAGTTAAGGTCCTTCTTCAGGTACCGAACGGTGTAGCGAGAAGGTCGCGACTTAACGACCCGTGC